>JBELLO010000035.1:11145-13696 GCA_042096495.1 Candidatus Arcticimaribacter sp. | reverse complement strand
TCTGTCGAACCACTTGTGTTGTTATCGATTACTGATGCTGTCTTGGTGGCCTCTAAAATAAAACTCTGGTCTATCCCAACTTCTGTTTTATCATCTGTAGTATTTCCATCACTGTCATCACCGTCATCAGAAGTATCTGAAACATTATTACTGTTTCCAGGACTACTGGCAACAGCATAAACTGAATTTAAAACACCTCCGGAATCAACACTTTGTTGGTTAATAATAAAAGTTGCGGAATAAGTTGCTGACTCACCAACTAATAAAGTCCCTTGAGCAGAGCTTAAGGAGGAAGAAACAAAATCAGGTCCAGATGAAAGTGTTAATAATGTTAGATTTTCATCTGTAATCGTGTCTGTAATCGTTAAACTGCTTAACGTAACATTTCCAATATTATTCACTGTGATTAGATAAACAATTGTATCCCCTAAATCAATAAGAGAATTAGAGTTATTATCAATCAAAGTTGCTGTTTTTGTTACATCAATAATTGGAGAAAAATCCATTTCAATAACTGTTGGATCATCAGAGGTATTACCATCACTATCATCTCCATCGTCTGATGTATCGCTAACATCGTTTAATTGTCCTGGACTGCTAGCTATAATTTCAACTTGATTGTAAATTGCCCCTGAACTAGCTGCTGCAGCTTCGATTAAATAACTAGCGCTGTAAGTAGCAATTTCACCAATATTAAGTGTCCCAGAAGATGATCCTTGTGAAGCGGAAACAAAATTTGGGCCATTGGTTAGAGTTAAAGTGTTAGACGCATTATCTGTAAGTATATCCGTTAATGTTACAGAAGACAGCGGTGTAGCACCATTATTTGTTACTGTAATTACATAATTTATAGTATCCCCTACATTGACAAATCCATCTCCTTCATCAAAAACAGATGCAGTTTTTTCAACATTAATTTTTGCTTGTGATGTAATAATTACTTCAGTAGGATCATCTGTTGTGTTTCCATCCAAATCATTTCCGTCATCACTTACATCAATAACATTATTAGTTCCAAATTCACTACTTCCAGTTGCTGTGGCAACATTTGAAATACTTCCAGAATCGTATGCTTGTTGCGTAACAATGAAGAAAGCTACATAGGTTCCAGTTTCGCCATTAAGTAAGTTTCCTTCGCTTGAACCTTGACTGCCTGAGACGTAATAAGGCCCATCAGATAATGCAATGACGTTTCCATCTCCATCTTTTAATACGTCTTCTATTGTAATTCCATTTAAAGGAGCATTACCTGTATTTTCAACAGTAATACTAAACCTAACCGTGTCCCCAACGTCAATTTCACCATCACCCCCGTCAACAACAGTAAATGTTTTGGTGACTTCTATTTTAGTTTGTGGTGTCATGACTGTAATTGTTGGATCATCTTCAGTATTCCCATCTGAATCATCCCCATCATCTGAGGTATCTGAAACGTTCCCTGTCTGGCCAATAGCATCAGCCGTTACAGTTACAGTATTACTAATAAATTGAGCATCATAAGCTGTTTGATCAATTATAAATTGTGCTGTATAAATAGCTGTTTCTCCAATAAGTAGCGTTCCTAAAGCAGATCCTGCAGATGTACTTATTCTGGCTGGATTTGCTGTCAAGGATAATTGAAATCCTGTTGAAGTGGTTATAATATCGTTAAATGAAATATTATCTACCTGTGTATCTCCAGTATTTTCAACAGTTATTGTATAAGTAATTATATCATCTTTATCTGTTCTTCCATTAGAGTTTGTGTCATTTACCTGTGCTGTTTTAGTAACTTCTATAGATGGATTTGTACTAAATTCGGTGATAGTAGCATCATCCTGAGTATTTCCATCGGTATCGTCGCCATCATCCGAAGTATCAGTAACGTTGTTAGAATTTCCTGGTGAAGAAATAGTGGCTAAGACTGAGTTTCTAACACCTGCTGCATCTATTGCTAATTGTTCAATAATATAATTTCCAACATATGTTTCTGTTTCCCCGTAAACAAGTAATCCTTGCGCATTTCCATGAGTAGAGCTGGAATAATTGGGCCCTGAAGATAGGTTTAAGACATCGGAGGTGAGATTAGTGAAAGTTTCTGCTAAATTTAGTCCAGTTAAATCCTGGTTACCGGTATTTTCAATTCTTATTGTATAGTTTATCCTATCTCCTAAGTCAATTACTCCATTTCCATTTAAATCGTTTGTAGTATATGTTTTGGTTACTTCTATTGATGGTAATTCTGGAATATCAATCACAGTTGAGTCATCTTCAGTGTTGCCATCAGTATCATCACCGTCATCAGAGGTTTCAGTGACATTATTTGATAATCCACCAGAGCTTCCAACAGCGTAAATTGAATTTGAAACTAACCCGCTATTTGCTGTTGCATTTGTTATGGTATATACGGCAGTGTATGTAGCAACTTCTGTTAATTGTAAAATTCCATCTGCAGAACCAAGCGAGCTTTCTATAAGTGTGGGCCCGCTGTCTAAATTCAAAGACACTCCATTACCATCAACCATTGTGTCTGTCAAGGTGATATTATTGATAAGTAAGTTCCCTACATTTT
>JBELLO010000035.1:0-11045 GCA_042096495.1 Candidatus Arcticimaribacter sp. | reverse complement strand
TCAAATCTGTATGTATAGCCTTTTTGAAGTACTAATTCTTTTTGAGCTACACCATCGATAAAATACTTATTTATTCCATCTACTTGACCAACAGTGACCGATAAATTTATAGTTGTTGGACTTAATACCTGTGAATCATATGATGGGCCATTTAATTGGGAGGTTAAATCCGTAGCAATTCCATCAGATAGGTAGTCAACTAAAGTTGGAGTTGTAAGATTTACATTCCCAGTATTTTGAATATAAATGTTGTATTGAATAATATCTCCTAAGTCATTTTCACCGTTTCCATTTACATCAGTAACTGTAGCAACTTTAGTTACCTCCATGGATGGTAATACATTAAAGTTTGTTTGAGTGGGATCATCTGTTGTATTTCCATCATTATCATCACCATCATCAGAAACATCTGATGCATCATTAGATCTACTTGGACTACTACCCGTTAAAGAAACTACATTTGAAATAGAGCCTGAATCAAAGTCGGATTGTGTGATTAAATATTTTGCAGTGTAGCGGTCAATATTATCTACGCCTATTAAATTATCAGTGTCAATTGTAGTAGTGACAGTGTAACTTGTCAATGGACCTTGAAGAGGCACGCCATTTACCCATCGCCATCCACCTTGTGGTTCACTAAAATCATATGCATCAGGGTCCTGAGAAAGACCAATCCAATGTGGGTTACTATTAATAAAATCATCCCAATCTGGCTCCTGGTCTCTAATCCAACCCCACTCCTGGGATGAATCAACAATAACAAGATATCCACCCAATGACTCAGCAGTAGCTTTAGCAACATCCCAGGTTACATCTGAACTTGACACAAAATAGGTATGCCCTTCAAAAATGCCATTTAGTCTTGTAAAACCTGACTGAGAAGTTCTTCCATCATCAAATTCTACTATGTACTTATAAGAACCTGAGTTAGGCCTATCAGCGGTTCTAACATCATTGGATGAAATATAAAAATAACCTCTTGAATTTGAGTTATCTGTATCGTTAGGTTCATTATTTACCCAAATATTACTTCCTAATTTTTCTTCTTTTTTACCATCAAGCCATTTCCATCCACCAGCAGGTTCAGAGTAATCAGGATCTGTATTATCTTGATATAGTCCGACCCAATACCAAGAATTTGGTAAAACGGTGTTTAGATATTCTCGTTCTCCAGGAGTAGTTATATTAGCAAGATATCCGCCAATTGAGATTGCAACATCTCTTTGATTTGTCCAAGTTGATGTAGAGTTATTTCGCATATAACTATGTCCATCATATGCACCAACATAAGAATAACCAGCTTGAACTGTTCTTCCATCATTGAATTCGATAAGTCCCGCAACAGCACTTGAATTAGGTAAAGATCTGTAAAAGCCAGTTCTTTTATATTGTGCATAATCATAGCCAGCATCACTTTTTGGATATGTACGTTCCCATTTACCATTTGCTGTAGAGGTGAAATCTACTGCTCCGACACCCAAATTTGTTGTAATTGTTTTGGTGGTTGACTGATATGTTAAAGGAACCGTTAGAGAGAGGGTATTACCATTTCCATCAGTTAAAATATCTTCAATGGTAGGATTTTCAACAGGGACATTACCCTTATTTTGAATACTGACATAATAATCAACTATATCTCCCACCCCATTTACTCCATCACCGTTATCGGTAATGGAAGCTATCTTGGTAATTTCAATTACTGGACTCACAGTTGCAAGTATTGTTTCTACTTGCGAATTATTGGTGACATTATTTGAATTTGTTGAAGAACTTCCTGTAACGACTACATTATTTATTACACTCCCGGCGTTCAAATCAGATTGTGTTATTGTGTAAGAACTAGTGAAAGTTGTTGAACCCCTTATTAACAAAGTAGTTGATGATGACCCCGAAGAGGAATTTAATGAAGAAAGAGGCTCATTTAAACTAAGCGTATTTCCATTTGAATCCGTGATTGTATCAACTAAACTTAATGCGGAAATTTTCATATCACCAACATTTGATACAAGTATTTCGTAAACAATTATATCTCCTACATCATTAATAGTATTGCCATTTTCATCTTGAACTACCGCTGTCTTTGTTACCCTAATCTTTGGATTTACATCAAAAGCTGTGTCTGTTATATCATCTGTTGTATTTCCATCTGTGTCATCACCATTATCAGAGGTATCAGATACATTGTTTGAATTTGTTGGAGAAGAAGCTACAGCAGATATAGTGTTATATACACCTCCAGCATCAATTGTTTGCTGAGTAATTGTAAAAGTGGCTTCGTAGGTTTCTGTTTCTCCAACTGCTATTGTACCAGAAGATGTGTTCGCGTCCGTTGAGGAGGAATAGGAAGGTCCAGTTGAAAGGGTTAAACTCTCTCCAAAATAGGTTGTCATTGTATCTGTAAACGTTAAACCGCTGAGTTCAACATTTCCGGTATTCTCTGCCGTAATTGTATAAATTATAATATCTCCTAAATCTACTTTGTTGTTCCCGTTAACATCCGTTGTAGTAAATTGTTTTGTCAACTCTAACCCAGGAATTGCGTCGGTTAATTCAGTAGAAATTTCATTTGTTGCAGTGACATTATTTGAGAGTCCAGAGCTACTTCCTAAAATCAATATAGTATTCGAAACACCTCCTGAGTCAACATCTGATTGGGTAATGGTGTAGGAGGCTGTATAACTAACAACCCCTGCTACATCTAAAGATACTGATGTTGAACCCGAAGTGGCACTCAAAAATGATATTGGGTGATTATAACTCAGACTTGCCGAATTATAATCAGTTAATGTATCATCTAATGTTAATGAGTTAACTGTTGTATAACCAGTGTTTGATACCACAATTGTGTAGGTAATAATATCTCCAACATCGTTTACTTCTGAATTATTTACATCCTGAACAGTTGCTGTTTTAATTACCTCAATTGTAGATGTTGAAGCCAAAGAAATTATAGTAGGATTATTGTCACCATTAGATTCATCCCCATCGTCAGAAGTCTTAGAAACAACCGTAGAACCATCAGGATCAATTCCAGTAAACGTAGCTGTATTTGATAAGAACTTACTGTCAACGTCATCTTGAGTAATTGTATAGCTTGCTACATAGGTGTCTACTGATCTTGCTTCTAATATTTCATTATTATCTATTGTGGTGGTTACTGTGTCTACATCAGCATTGTAAGAGGGTGTTTTGGAATTATATGTATATATCAATCTTGTTGGAGAACTACCTTTTTCTAATTGTGCTCCCCAAAACCTTCCACCTGAATTTCCATTATAAAGCGGTGTAAATCCTACACGATAATTCCCTGCTGCTCCTGATGTAAATGTATAATGATACCTAGCCCAGCCATTATTATTAGCATTAGTATTATTACTTTGAACCCAACCTGTTATTGGCTGGTATGAGGAGAAAGTATCTGATCCTCCCCAGGGCCTATAGACAAACCTTATTTTGTCGTAGTTATTTGATGAATTTACATAAGAAGATGAATAAGCAGCTGCATAAACTGAAACTGTATACTCTGTATTTGCCTCAAGTACTACATCTTGAAAAACATAACGATCAACTCCTGCATTATTATCTATTCTTGAATACGTATGAACTCTTTGATCTGTACCAGCATATACGTAGGGTGATCTTGTGGTTCCAAAACCATTTGTGGTGAAAACGTGATCTACCTCACTGTAAGCCCTACCGCTTGATGTATCAAAATAGTATTCTATTCCTGGGGGATAGCCCCATTCAGATTCAATTGAGCCATCGGTGCTACCTTGTTCATTCCATTCATAATCAGTATCATCAATACGATTTGAGTAAGTAAATAAATTATAGGACGGCTCTTGAGTTGTGATGGTTGCGGTTGTAGAGACGTAGGTAACAGTCGAATTTAATGAGCGGGGATTGCCTAGACCATCCGTTAGAGAATCTAAAATTGTCGATGAAGTTAACCTAGTATTACCTGTGTTTGTTACAACAATTGTATATTCAATGATATCTCCAACACCATTAAGACCATCGCCATTTACATCGCTTACCGTAGCAGTTTTAGCAATAGTTACAGATGAAATTTTACTAATCTCTACAATTGTCGGATCATCCTCGGTATTCCCATCTGTATCATCTCCATCATCTGAAGTATCTGAAACAATACCACTAGATCCGTTAGCCGAAACATAAAACTGATTAATCAACATTCCATCATCAACATCATCTTGTGCAATTGTGTACTCAAATTCGTATTCTACCTTTGCCCCGGGAGATAATGCAGTAGACTCTCCGGGCATTGGAACATAACTGCCATCCAAAGCTTTCCATCCTCCTTTTTGTTGATCTGCTTGATAATCTGTGTTATTTTCTTGATAAACTCCCGTCCATATCCAATTATTTGTAGGAATAACACTTCTTATATAATCCCATTCCTCTTTGGTATTAGGTACCCATAGATACCCTCCAGCTGCCTGTGCGTTATTTCGATGAGTAGTCCAGGCCCAACCAGTTGTCTCTATATAATATCGATGACCATTGTAAGTATAAGGCCCATAATTATCGAAATGGGAGGAGGTTGGCCTATTATCAAAATTAGTAAAGTTTTCAGGTTCAACCTCTATCATTGACCAATAGCCATTACCTATTGGATAATCTAAAATATCATTGTCATGCTGAACCATTAAAGCATCTAGACCATTTCGATTTGGAAGATTATTAGGCCAATCTACATATGCAAGAGTATTGCTATCGATATTTACTGGTAATCCTTCACTTGGTGCTGAATCTGTATTTGACCAGGTATAAACATATCTTGAAGGCGCGCCCCCTTCTTCTAATTGTGATCCCCAGAATCTTCCTCCATTACCTCCTGCGTAGGGAGGATCGATCCCAACTCTGTAATTTCCTGCAGCACCTGTGGTAAAGGTGTATGAGTATCGTCTCCAATTCCATTCTCCATTAGTTTGAAATGTGATGTAGTCGGAAAAAGTATCTGATCCACCAGGGGGTCTATAAACAAATCTCATCTGTTCATCTGTTACGGCATCATCATAACTAGAATTCCATGCAGATGCGTAAACGGATACCGTATACTCAGTGTTTGCTTTGAGAGTTACATTTTGATAAAAATACCTCCCCACCACATTATTATCATGAATTTTTGCATGTGCTCCTGATCTGTTATCAGATGAATTATTATCATTTCTAGTTAAACCAGCACCATTTGTGGGGAAATTGTAATCAACATTACTATAACTTTCACCACTTGCAGTGCTAAAATAATAGGGTTCATTTTTTGGATGCCCATATGAGTTTAGGGCACTTCCCCAAACATCACCCTCTTCAGACCAATCATAATCAGTATCATCCATATACTGAGAATACGTAAATAAGTTTGACTTATCTCCAAGAGTAAGTGAAGCTGTATCTGTAATTTGCGTAAGAATTTGTCCTGTAGAGTCCTCCAGAGTATCTGTAATTGTAAAACTTTGTAAATTGGTGTTTCCAGTATTTTCAATAGTAATTTTATAGTTTACAATATCACCAACATCATTTAATGAATTTGAATTTTCATCACTAACTGAAGCTATCTTTGTTACTGTCAATTCGTTTGATGTATTAAATGATACTTTTGTTGGATCATCTTCGGTATTTCCATCGGTATCATCATCATCAGCACTAACATCAGAAATTTCCCCTGAGATACCCCCTGGTGAAGTAAATGAGCCTGTTATAGTGACTTGATTTGATATCTCTATTGCACTATCCAACATTTCTTGAGTAATCGTAAGTTGGCCTGTGTAAATTGCGCTTTCACCTGATGGCAATGAGGCTGATCTAGGATCAGCATATTCTGTCGTAGTTGCAGTCGAAGTAACAATGTTGTTATAAGTAAAGGTATATCTTGAAGGTTTACTCCCTTTTTCTAATTGTGCTCCCCATATTCTTGTCCAGTTATTAGCAAAATAAGGTGCTGAAAAACCAACGCGATAAGTTCCAGCTGCACCTGTTGTGAATGTATGATGATACCTCGTCCAACCTGTGTCGTTATTACTGCTATTACTAGTTACAGGTCCAGTTACGCGATTGTAGTCTCCATACATATCTGATCCACCGGGAGGTCTGTGAACAAACCTTAATTTTTCATAATCATAAGTTGTGTTGTAATAACTGGAGTTGGGCGCAGCCGCATAAACGGATACTGTGTAAGTTGTATTTGCTTCTAAAGTAACATTTTGGTAAACATAATTAGTTGCATTGTTTTGATTGCTTATTCTAGCATAAGAATGAGCTCTATTATCTGTACCAGCATATAAATAGGGTGATCTTGTTGTTCCAAAACCGTTTGTGGTGAAAACATGATCTACCCCACTGTAAGACTCTCCGCTTGATGAATCAAAATAGTATTTTATTCCTGGGGGATAGCCCCATTGATTCACTGGTGCACCTTGATTATTACCTTGTTCATTCCAATCATAATCAGTATCATCAACATAATTGGAGTATTTAAATAAATTAGTTGTCGGAGTTATTATGGTCTGTGTTGAGGATGAGGACCAATCAAGTGTTAAGTTTTTAGTTTCACTACCGTAGGTATATTGATCATCAACTGATGTAAAAGTGATGGGTAAACCCCCGGTATTTGTTACAACTACAGTATAATTTATAACATCACCGACATCATTAAGCCCATTAGAATTAGTGTCAGACACAATGGCGGATTTGACAACTACTAAAGCAGGGTTATAACATCCAACGTCATAATTAGAATCTCTATAATCAAAGGTATTGTCCGAATTTAAATCTTGGGGTGTAGTATAACCGTCTGTTCCACTTGTTACTTTTCCTTTACTGTCTTGGGTAACTGGACTACCTCCTAGGATCCCGTCTGAATTAGGGTCATTATAGCCCGCCTCCTCACTATCGCTACACCCATCATTATCTGAATCTAATTCAAAGGCATCGATTGTACCATCAGAATCAGAGTCAATCAAGGTGTTTGATTCTGTTGCATCAGAAGCACCATTCAAATCTGAATCAACAAAGCCTGCGTCCAAGCCATTAATGACTCCATCAAAATTTGTGTCAAGGGATCCATTTCCTGATTCTATAACATCATAAATTCCATCATTATCAGAGTCTAGATCAAGTCCGTTTGGAATACCATCGCTATCTATATCATTATCACATGAGATAGGATTGCTCATTGTTATTGCATCTAATTGAATTGAAGAATTAATTCCAGGAGAGTAAGCTGAAAATAAAATTGCTACTCTAGTCGTCTGACTATCAGTTGTAAAACTAACTGTATTTGAGGTCCAATTTGCAGTTGGAGTTGAAATGTTACTTACAGCATAGTTTGTATTCATTGACTGAATTTGCAATAAAGTTGCTCCACCACCTGCGTGAGTTGCGACAAACCTTCCTCCCTCTTTATGGAAATATTCTATGTTATATGTTCTGTTTGGATAAACATTTTCAATAACCATTATACGGTCATAGTTTGGATTTGTTCCCAATGTTGATTCATTCCAATATGAAGCATCGTTAGCCGATGCATCATTAGTTAAAAGTTCAATAAAATAAAATCCTTGATATGGAGTAAAAGTAGTTCCTTGTGGTCCCTGACTTGAAGACCATACCTCACCATCACCATTAACCGAAGTAAAGGGTGGTGCTACTGTAGTGTTTGGATATGGACTATTTCTGTTTGCTGGAGAACCTGGAGGAAATGTTCCAGTATAACTCTCAAATGAAGTTCCATCAAGTAAGAATGTTAAACATTGCTCATCCTGATCTAAAATTCCATCATCGTCATCATCAATGTCTGTAGAATTAGGAATTCCATCTCCATCAGTATCAATTCCTAAAACAAGAATAGTAGGATCATCTAAAGTATTTCCATCCGTGTCAATTCCATTATCACTTATATCTTTAACATCTTTTTCTTCCGGAACGGGGTTTCTATCACTGGTACCTTCAAATGTGATTTGGTTTCTTATACCTCCAGAATCTATATCGGCTTGAGTAATTGTGTAAGATGATGTATAAGTAGCTATCTCACCTAAAGTCAACGTTCCTACACTTGAACCTGCGGTTGATGAGCTAAATGTAACAGTGGACGACATCGTTCTAGGTAAAAGATAGTTGTCTGTAAGTGTGTCTACAAATGTTAGGTTTTTTATTAAATCTTGGGAAGATTTATTCTCCACTGTAATGGTAAACACGGCAATGTCCCCAACATCAGGACCATCTTCATTACCCGTATATGTTGCAGTTTTAGTTACTTCAATTTCAGGAAGATCGCCAAAATAGGATAGTGTAGGGTCATCCTCAGTATTTCCATCATTATCATCACCGTCATCACTTTTATCTTGCTCTTTTACTACTGGATTCCCATCGACATAAGTATAACTTGTAGCCGTTGCTGTATTAGAAATCCCTCCACTTGGAATATCAGCGTTTTGGATTGTGTAGGTTGCCGTGTAAGTAGCAATTTCCCCAGAAATAAGTGTTCCAGGAGCTGAACCATTAGAGTTAGAATTAAATGCCAATCTATTAGGGGAAGAATAATTATCTAATGACAAAACATTGCCATCAAAGTCTGAAATTTGATCCGTTATGAAAATAAAATTTTGAGTAATATTTCCATCATTCTCTAATCTAAATGTGTAAACTAACTGATCCCCAGCAGAAATTAAACCATCACCATCATTATCTATATTTACATATGTTTTGGTGAGATCTAAAGATGAATTTGCAGCAATTAATACATCAGTTGTATCAGAAACAGTATCTGAATCAGTATCATCGCCGTCGTCACTAATATCACTTACATAGATTGTTCCCGCGATATTACTTGCTTGAACAAAAGCACTATTTATTACTCCTCCATTATCCAAAGCAGCCTGAGTAATTGTATAGGCAGCTGTATATGTTTTAGTTGCGCCTGGAGCAATTGTATTGGAATCACTTGAAGTAGGGGAAGCATTAAGAGATAATGAATTTCCGTTGGCATCAGTAAGAGTATCAATAATTGAAAAATTAGTTAGTGATTCTGTCCCCTTATTCTCAACAACTATTGTATAATTTATTATGTCTCCTATACCTGTTTCTCCATCTGAATTCACATCATTAACAACTGCTGTTTTTGTAGCTTCTAACTCTAAAGAACCTGAAAATATATCTATTGTAGGGTCATCTGAAGTATTACCATCTGAATCATCACCATCGTCACTAATATCTGATATTGTTCCAAATAGCGAAGAGGCAGTTACTGATACTGTATTTGAGGTACCTCCCCCATCAATGGAGGCTTGATTAATTACAAAAGTTGCTCTATACTCAGCAGTCTCATTTACTCTCAAAGACCCTTGGTCTGATCCAAGGCTGGAAGTAATAAAAGTAGGTGTCGATGTAAGTGTAAGTGAACTTCCGCTTGCAGTTATAAGCTCGTCTTCAAGAGTAACGGATGCTAGGTTGAGATTACCAGTATTTTCAACAATAATCGTGTAAGTAATTGTATCTCCAAGTCCAACATCCCCATCTCCTTCGTCTGTAATTGTAGATGTTTTTGTAATCTCTATTCCTGGTGTTCTTTCTATCGTTGTTTCTGTCCTATCATCTTCGGTATTCTCATCAAAATCATCTCCATCATCACTTAAATCTGATACAGATTGATCAGAGGGAGATAATGCAGTAACTGATACCTGATTTGAAACTCCACCAGCATCAACATCACTTTGTCTAATGATATATGTCCCTACAAAAGTTGCTATTTCGTTTGGCTTTAAAATTCCAAAAGAAGATCCTTGGTTTGAATTTACAAAACTTGGTCCAGTATCTAGTACCATAGTAGATGTAACAGAAATATCTGCCAATTCATCAACAAGAGAAATGTTATCCAATGTTACATTACTTTTATTCTGAACAAGAATAGTGTAATCAATTCTATCGGATAAGGATACTAAACCATCTGAATCATTGTCAGTAAATGTTGCTGTTTTAGTTGCCTCAATTAAAAGTTCTTCTGCTACAATAACATCAGTTGGATCACTAGTTTGATTACCATCATCATCATCTCCATCATCACTTGCATCAGTAACATCTGTTGAAGAGCTACCAGGGTTTCGTCCAGATGCTACAACTGTATTTCTAAAACCACCCGAATCAATAGCTTCTTGTGTAATTGTATAAGAGGCAACGTAAGTTGCTATTTCACCAACAATTAGATTCCCCTCCGAGGAACCATTTGATGAACTTAAAAAAACCGGCCCAGCATCTAGTGATATCGAAGCTCCTGCTAATCCAACAAAAGTGTCATTTAATGAAATTGTATTAAGGTTTACATTCCCTTTATTCTCTACTCTTATAGTATAAACTGCAACATCTCCAACTTGTAGATTTCCGTTGGTTGACACTGAAACAGTTTTGGTAACTTCAAGTATGGGGTTGTAGTCTAGTCTAACTTCTGTTGGGTCATTTTCAAAATTCCCATCTAAATCGTCACCGTTATCACTAGTATCATTTACTGAAGCTCCATTAAAAGCATCAGCCGTTACTACTACTTGATTTCTTACAGAATTTGTAGCTATATCATTTGCATCCACGGTATAACTAGCCGTGTAGGTAGCCGACTCTCCTGCCTGCAGACTCCCTTGAGGTGATGATCCTGAAGATGAATTATATGTTGGCCCAGCATGCAATGTTAGAGCTGTTCCATCTCCTCTTGTGAATGAATCTGAAAGTAAAATGTTCGAAAGAGAAGTATTTCCTGTATTTAAAACCGTAATAGTAAACACAGTTATATCTCCAACACTAGGTAGAGTGTCACCATTATCTACAAGTACTCCTGTTTTAGTTACTTTAATCCCCGGATCGACGGTAAAGACTGTCCTTGTTTTATCATCAACAAGATTCCCATCACTATCATTTCCATCATCACTAACATCAGAAATATCATTTGTGTTTCCTGGACTACTTGCAGTAACAGTAACGGTATTTAAAATACATCCCGAATCAATTTCTAATGCCCCTATAGTGTAGGTAGCAGTGTA
>JBELLO010000034.1:0-14130 GCA_042096495.1 Candidatus Arcticimaribacter sp. | reverse complement strand
CCGCCTAATACTGCCCAAAGCAATGCATAGTCCATCCTAATTCAATTTGTTTGTTCAAGATAATGGATTTCACACAAATTAAATCAGATTGTTACATCTCATTGAGAAGCCTTAAAATCAAAACTTGACTCAAGATATAATTACTACTTTTATAGCATGATATATATCTTATATGGGGTGAGCGGTGTAGGCAAAACGACCTTAGGAAAAGCCTGGGCAAAAGAATTGTCGCTACCCTTTTTCGATGCAGATGATTTTCACCCTGCTTCAAATAAAGATAAAATGAGTGCCGGTCAAGCATTGACTGACGAAGATCGGTGGCCGTGGTTAGAAAAGCTTAAAGTTGCTTTTCCAGAATGGGAAAACAAAAGAGGAGCTGTCTTAGCTTGCTCTGCTTTAAAAGAAAAATACCGTGCCTTTTTAATTAGTGATCATGCCATACCCCTGCACTTTATCTTGTTAGACGCCTCAAAAGAAAAGATAAAGGAACGCATGGAAGCGAGAGATCATTTTATGCCGCCCTCCTTATTAGATTCTCAATTTGAAGCACTAGAAAAAGCGACTTATGGAACGACAATCAGTGTAGAAAACAGCATAGCTCAAAGTATTAGCCAATTGAAAAACAAGATGAATAACAAAACAGCAATCGGTCTTTTTGGCCTGGGAGTAATGGGAAAAAATCTCGCTTTAAACATTGCCAGCAATGGCTTTAGTATCGCGACCTATAACCGCCACGTCGCGGGAAGCGAAGAGCATATCGCGCAACAACTCGCAAAAGACCATCCCTCTTTGCCTTTTACTCCTACCGCTTCTATAGAAGAATTTGTTGAAGCAATTGCCCTACCCAGAAAAATCATTTTGATGATCCCAGCGGGGAAAACGGTAGATCTTGTCATCGAACAATTAACCCCCTTTTTAGATCCTGGCGATATCATTATGGATGGCGGGAATTCTCATTTTGAGGATAGTATTAGAAGAACAAAAAGTTTAGCCGCAGATCATCTCCACTTTTATGGTATAGGCATTTCAGGCGGAGCCAAAGGGGCCCGCAAAGGACCTGCCTTGATGCCCAGTGGAGCAAAAGATGTTTACCCACAAATTGCCCCTATTTTAGACCGCATTGCCGCTAAAGACACCCACGATAATCCCTGTAGTGGATGGATTGGAAAAGCAGGATCTGGACATTTTGTCAAGATGATTCACAATGGCATTGAATATGGCGAAATGCAATTAATCGCAGAAATCTATCACGCCCTGCGTTTTCATGGCAATAAAACCGTCGAAGAAATTGCACGTCTATTCGAAGCTTGGCAAGAGACAGAAACGGCAAGTTATTTATTAGGCATTTCTGCCAAAATTTTACAGACCAAAGAAGGGGAAACCCCTTTAATCGATCTAATCTTAGATCAAGCAGGCAACAAAGGAACAGGAAACTGGAGTGCAAAAGCAGCCTTTGAACTAGGAACCCCTTTTAACGTGGGCAGTGATGCTCTTCAAGCCCGATTCATTTCTGCCTTTAAAGCAGAGCGTATAAAAGCCAGTCAACAATTTAAACTATCAAAAGACAACACAAATTTTGAGCTAGATCAGCTGCAGCATGCTTATCAAATGACCCGTATCATCAATCACGCACAAGGTCTCAAAGTCTTACAACACGCTAGCGAAAGCTATCAATGGGAATTAGATCTTGCAGCAACAACCCGTATCTGGACAAACGGCTGTATTATTCGTTCCCAATTAATGGAAGAATGGACAAAATGCTTAGCCGCTTCTCCTGCAGATCCACTAAACGCAATACTTGAAAACAAGGATGGCGCTCATGGAATAAAAGCATTAACTGAATTTGTACAAAAAGCCTTAGGCAGCTCTTGCCCAGTTCCATCTCATACGGCAGCATTGAATTATTTTTTAGGGATGCACAGCGAGCAAAGCTCGGCTAATATGATACAAGCGCAACGCGACTTTTTTGGACAACACACATTTAAAAGAACCGATCAAGAAGGATCCTTTACCTATACCTGGGAATAAATTGGCTAAAAAAAGGGAAACTTGTATCTTCGTTTTATGACCCAACGAATTACACGTACCCTTTTCATTTCGCTTTTTGCAATCGCTTCATCTTTTGTACAATCTCAAGAAGCCGCTACTCCCCCCCTAGAGATTCCCTTAAAGCTATCAGGCACTTTTGGTGAATTTCGCCCTACTCATTTTCACGCCGGTTTAGACATTAAAACCCAAGGAAAAGAAGGCTTTAAAGTGAGTAGCATAAAAGCGGGAAGTATTCGCCGAATAAGAGTAGCCACTTCCGGTTATGGAAAGTGTTTGTACATTCAACATGCCGATGGAACGACTTCTGTCTATGCGCATTTAAAAAAATTCGCCCCAAAAATTGAGTCTTTTATCAAAGCCTATCAATACGAAAAAGAGACTTTTGTTACCCAGAAATTTCTCCAACTAGGTGAAATCACGGTTGAACAAGGAGAGATCATCGGTTATTCTGGAAATACAGGGGGATCATTAGGACCACATTTACATTTTGAAATAAGAAATACAAAAGAAGAAACGCCGCTTAACCCACTTCAATTAGGCTTTGAAATCCCCGATAGTATTCGACCTATTGTGCAGGGGCTATACCGATATAAAAAAGACATCAATGGGCTAAGTAGTAAAACCCAACTCCCACTAGAAAGAGTTAATGATAGTGTCTATCAAGCAGACCTGCAGCAACTAGGCGGAACACACGCTTTTGGGATAAGACTCTTTGACCGTCAAGACTTGAGCTATAATCGCAATGGTGTTTATAAAGCTGCTGTATATGTTAATGGTAGTGAGACTTTTTCCTACACTTTTGATAAAATTGATTTTAGAGATGGCAAAAAAATCGATGCTTTAATTGATTATATTACTTATCAAGAGGAACGCATTCGCGTCCAAAAATTATTTAGAGATCTTGATGTGGACTACAGCTTTTTACCTAAAACTGCTCCAAATGGTTTTATTGATTTTAAAGAAGATCGCGCCTATCAAGTTCAAATCATTGTAGAAGATTATGCCCACAATAAAACCTATGTTTCTTTTTATGTAGAAGGAAAAACTGATTTCCCTTTAGCAGAAAAAACCCCTATGGACAATCCTATTCATCCTGATAAAGACTACCTATTTGCCTTTGATCAACACGAAGTTTACATTCCAAAAAACACCTTCTATCAAACGATAGATTTAAAAATAGAAGAAAAAAAAGATACCCTCCTTATTGCAAAAACAGCTTTACCGCAACGAAAAGGTTTTGAATTAAACGTGCTAATCCCACAAGCCTTAGATTCTATCGAAAGACAACAATTGAGTCTTGCCATTTATGACCCCGAGGAAAAGAAAAAAGAAAAACAATTTCGCTATGTCTGGACGGCAAAAAAAGACAGCATCTTACAAACAAAATACGCTTATCCTGGGCAGTATATTTTAACAAAGGACAGCCTAGCTCCTACCATCAAACCATTAAACTTTAAAGACCAACAATGGATGAGTAACTACAAGTTTCTTGAAATAGAGGTAGAGGACGAGTTTTCTGGAATCAAATCCTATCGCGCGACAATTAATGGACAGTGGATTTTGATGGAACATGAACCCAAAGACAAAACATTGATCTATAATTTTGCAGACATCGAATTCGATCAAACGCAGTTAGATTTTAAACTAGAAGTGGAAGATCAAGTAGGGAATCAGGCGGTATTTAAAGCGACAATCTTTAGGAAGCAACTGTAGTTCCAGTAAATTGTGCCAAGACCTCTATTAGATAATCGACTTCTTCTTTGGTATTAAAGCGAGAAAAAGAAAAACGGATTGAGGGGTGATGTTTTATTTCCTTTGGGACAACCTCATCTAAAACATGTGAGCTGATATGACTCCCCGCCTGACAAGCACTTCCCTTTGAACAAGCGATTCCTTTAAGGTCTAAGTGAAAATCTAATAAACCAGCTTTTTCTGCTGGGACGGGTAAGCACACATTGACTAAAGTATAAGTGCTTTTTGAATGATCTCCACAACAACCATTAAGGTGTAAACTGGGGAAAATATTTTTAAGCCCAGCTATTAAATGTTCTTTGAGATTTAGAATGTATTGCTTTTCAGTAGATAAATTAGCATAAGCAATTTCTAAGGCTTTGGCCATGCCTACAATATTGTGAACAGATTCTGTTCCGGCACGTAAACCACGCTCTTGTCCTCCCCCTAAAATAAAGGGATTCAGACCACTATTTTTGCGAACAAAGGAAAAACCAACTCCCTTAGGCCCGTGAAATTTATGGGCAGCTGCGGATAAAAAATCGATTTTGATTTCGGCTAAATCAATCTCATAATGCCCCACACCTTGAACGGCGTCTGTGTGAAATAGGGCTTTGTGCTTTTGGCAGCTTGCTGCCACACGAGCAAGATCAAGGATGGTTCCTATTTCGTTATTAATATGCATCAAAGTAACTAATTTCTTGCTGTCATCTTTGGCTAGTGCCTTATCTAGTGCATCATAATCTAGTTGGCCGTGCTGGTCTACTGGGAGATAGACAATCTTACAGCCTTTTGCTTCTAAAAAATCTAAAGCATGAACAATGGCATGATGCTCAATTTTAGAACTAATAATCGTTTGCACCCCTAAATCTTCTACCGCACAACGCAACAACATATTGTCTGACTCTGTTCCACCAGAGGTGAAAATAATTTCTTGAGGATGGGCATTGAAATGAGCGGCAATACTTTTGCGGGCAGTTTCGATTTGCGTGCGAGCAGTTCTCCCAAAACCATGAGTTGAGGAAGGATTCCCAAAGGTATCTCGAAGGGTTTCATGCATTACTGCAATCACCTCTTCTCGAAGTGGGGTGGTCGCCGCATTGTCAAAATAAACCTGCATCACTAAGCATTTACAGGTTCAAATTCTTTTAAAGTTGTTGTGATGATTGAAATACAATCTAACAATTGCTCATGTGTCATCACTAATGGTGGTGCAAAGCGAATGATGTTACCATGTGTGGGTTTAGCTAACAAGCCATTATCGCGCAGTTTTAAGCAAATATTCCAGGCTGTTTCACTGTCTTCTGTATCGTTAATCACGATGGCGTTCAATAGTCCACGCCCACGAACCAAGTTGACAATCTCGCTTTGGTCGATGTACTTTTGCATTTCTGAACGGAATACTTCTCCTAGTTCACGTGCATTTTGTGTGAGTTTTTCGTCGCGAATAACGGTTAAGGCTTCCATCGCTACAGTTGTTCCTAAAGGATTTCCCCCAAAGGTGCTTCCGTGTTGTCCCGGTTGAATCACATCCATAACAGCTCGCTGGGCCAATACTGCAGAAACGGGAAAAACGCCTCCACTTAGGGCTTTCCCTAGAATTAATAGGTCTGGTTTTGTATAGGTAGGGGCTTGTCTTTCGCAATGTCCTTCGCAAGAGCAATTTCCGCAAACAGCTAATAAAGCACCTGTTCTACCGATTCCGGTTTGAATTTCGTCAGCGATTAACAAGACATTATGCTGGGTGCAAATGGCTCTGGCTTTGCGAATAAAATCTTCGTCTGGAGTATAAACGCCTGCTTCCCCTTGAATAGGTTCAACTAAGAAACCAGCAATATTGGGATTGCTCGCTAACACTTGATCTAAAGCATCGGTGTCATTGTATGGGATATGAATAAATCCTTGCGTATGCGGACCAAAATGATCTTTTGATCCCGCGTCTGAAGAGAATGATATAATTGTTGTTGTTCGCCCGTGGAAGTTATTGTCACAAACCACAATCTGTGCCTGCCCCTCTGGAATACCTTTAACAGTATGTCCCCATTTACGGGTAATCTTGATGGCGGTTTCTACTCCTTCTGCCCCAGTATTCATAGGAAGAAGGCTTTCAAAGCCAAAGTATTTTGTGACAAATTCCATATAGCCACCCAACTTGTTGTTGTAAAAAGCACGGGAAGTCAAGGTAAGCGTTTCTGCCTGCTGTTTCATGGCGTTGATAATACGAGGATGACAGTGGCCTTGATTTACCGCAGAGTAAGCCGATAAAAAGTCATAGTACTGTTTCCCTTCAACATCCCATAAATAGACGCCTTCCCCTTTTGCTAAAACAACTGGAAGTGGGTGATAGTCGTGTGCCCCGTATTTATTTTCGAGTGCTAAATAATCTTTTGATGTGGTGGCTTTTGTAGATTCCATATCTAAAACCGTTTTAAAATTATAAATACAAAATTCCTACTTATCAAGGAGAGAAATCATCCAGCTCAAATGTACAATTATTTCTTTAAATTCTTCAAAAACAGGCGTTTTAGATACGCATATAAAAGCGTACTTTTGCGGCATGCGAAATCGACACAAATCCAAAATCTTTGAACAACTTACCATCATTGATACTGCTGCAAAAGGTAAAACTGTAGCAAAAACTGAAGAAGGTATTCCTATTTTTTTAAATGAAGGGGTCCCAGGAGATGTGGTTGACATTAGAACTTTTAAAAAACGAAAAGGCTTTTTTGAAGGGCGAATTGTAAGCTATCACAAACAATCTGAGGATCGTACCACTCCTGCCTGTGAACACTTTGGCACCTGTGGTGGCTGCAAATGGCAACATATGCAATACGCTGCACAACTCAAGTTTAAAGAGAAAGAAGTGACAGAAAACTTGAAAAGAATTGGCGGTGTTGTGCCAGCTACAAGCTCGAGTATCTTAGGGAATAACACCCCCTACTTCTATCGCAATAAAATGGAGTTTTCTTTTTCATCAAATCGCTGGATGACCCAGGAGGAAATAGACTCAGGTAAAGAATTTAATAAAAATGCTTTAGGCTTTCATAAACCAGGGATGTGGGATAAGATCGTCGATATTGAAAAGTGTCATTTACAAGCAGACCCCTCTAATGCTATTAGAAATGAAATAAGACGTTATGCCATTGAAAAAGGATTGAGCTTTTTTCATCCCAGAGATCAAAGTGGTTTTTTAAGAACCTTGATGATTCGCACCACATCGACTGGAGAAGTTATGGTGCTTTTACAAGTCGTACACGAATCCCCAGAATTAGCACCTTTGTTAGATCATATCAAAGCAACTTTTCCAGCTATCACATCTTTGCTATATGTGATTAACAACAAGGCGAATGACACCCTCTATGACCAAGATATTATCCTGCATGCTGGGCGAGCGTATATTGTCGAAGAAATGGAAGGCTTACAATTTAAAATTGGCGCTAAAACCTTCTATCAAACGAACTCTCTCCAGGCCTATGAGTTGTATAAAATCACCCGAGAATTTGCTCGATTAAAAGCAGATGATGTGGTTTATGACCTCTATACTGGGATAGGCACCATTGCACAATTTATCGCAAAGTCTGTCAATAAAGTCGTTGGGGTTGATGTTGTTCCAGAATCTATTGCAGCAGCAAAAGTAAATGCTGCTGAAAACAAAATCGACAATGCTTTCTTTGAAGCCGGAGACATGAAAGCCATTTTTACCGAAGATTTTATCGCACGACATGGCAAAGCGAATGTCGTCATTACTGACCCCCCACGCGATGGTATGCACAAAGATGTTGTTCATCAACTGCTTTCTCTTTCGCCAGAGCGCATTGTCTATGTGAGTTGTAATAGTGCCACACAAGCTAGAGATTTAGCCTTATTAAAAGACCGCTATAAGGTAGTTGAGTCTAAAGCAGTAGATATGTTTCCTCAAACACATCATGTAGAAAATGTTGTACTTTTGGAGAAGATTTAATCCCATGTCAAAAAACAAACTTTGCTTCCTGTTTTTAGCACTGCTAGTGATGAGCTGTGAAAAAGATGACATCTGTAATGAGGGTACCCCTGGAACCCCACGGGTGATCATTCGCTTTTATGACAAAGACAATCCTACTACTTTAAAAAGTGCCCCTGGGATTAAAATCAAAGGGGTTAACCAAGAAAATCTTTATGCAATACTGGAATCAGATTCTCTTGCCCTCCCCATGGATCTTTCAACGACCTATACCCGTTATGCTTTTATTTTACCCTCGAGCACAGCGAGTTTAACCATTGCAGATACCTTACAATTTAATTACGCTAACAGAAGAGATTTTTACAGCCGTCGAGCCTGTGGTTATAGCGCAGAATATGTTTTAAAAAGCCCTGCCGTTACCACCATAGGATCACTCACCTGGTATGTAAATTCAACTGTAGTATTAGACACCATTAGAAATGAAGAGCAAGCACATCTGGCTATTTACCATTAGTCTTTTATGGTCATTGTTTGCTTTTTCGCAAGAAGAAGGCAAAGCCAAAGAAGATAAAGTTCCCCGCACCTATGCTTTAAGGGTTGGGCTAGATTTGATAAAGCCGGCCCGCACTCAATTTGAAGAGGGCTATCAAGGACTTGAATTAGTGGGTGACTTGAAATTAAGCAAGCGACTATTTGTCGCTGCAGAAGTAGGCTCTGAAAAAAGAACCCAACAGTCTGAACAAATTAATTTTAGCACCAAAGGGTCCTATATTAAAGCCGGGGTAGATTATAACTTTTTCAACAACTGGAAAGGAATGAATAATTCCTTATTTATAGGATTTAGACTAGCAAGAAGTCTTCATACTCACACGGTAAACAATTATACCCTATATGCTTTGTCACAGTATATTCCTGCTCCTACTAGCGAAGGATATTTGACAGGAGAAAGAGCGCAATTAAGCACAGGCTGGTTTGAATTACTCTTTGGCGCAAAAGTACAGCTACTCCCTAATTTCTATGCTGGGCTAAGTTTGAGAATGCATGGCTTATTAAGTAATAAACAACCACAAGATTTTGGGAACCTATATGCCCCTGGGTTTAACCGTATAACAGACGACAATAAATTTGGCGGTAGCTTTAACTATACCCTAACCTATGCTTTCCCCTTTCGATTTAAAAAGAAAGTAGACTAAAAACCAATCGGTTTTTTAACAAAAGGGATTTTCATATAAAGTTTCCCTTTATTCACTAAAAACTTAGGACTCGCAATGGCCGTAAACAAGGCTGACAAAGCGACTAGAGGTACATAAGACATGGGGACAAGTGACCCTATTCCGTTCTTAAAGAACAAGAAAAAGCCAGCGAAGAAAATAAAGTTAAGCCCTAGTGCTATGGTTTCTTTTTTCATGAGGAAGAAGAATTAAGTTTGTGTATTTTCTTTGTCCCAGGATAAATATTGTAGTGCAATAAACGCGACTCTAACTTCCCGTTAAACAATTTAATTTTTCGCGATGGACGCAATCCTACATGCTTCATGGCCTCTAGGTTAGAGGTGATCATCCATGCTTGGGTATTGGTATAATGTTGTTTTAATGTATCCCCAAAACTGCCATAAAGGGCGTTAATATCCCCTTCTAAACGTTCACCATAAGGGGGATTTGTCACAATATGTAACGGCCCTTCTTGCTCTTTTTGGGTAAAGAAAAAATTGTCTTTTTCGATAGAAATAAATTCTTCAAGATTAGCATTGCGGACATTGTCTCTAGCTTTTGCGACAGCAGAAGGCGCTTTGTCAAAACCTGTAATACTCCCTGCTAAACCTTGAATTTTATTGAGTTGGCTTTCCTCAATGGTTAAATACAAGTCTTCGTCCCAGTCGGCCCATTTTTCAAAGGCAAACTCTTTGCGGTTGATATTCGCCGGGATTTTACAACTCAACATGGCCGCTTCTATAGGAATCGTTCCACTCCCACACATGGGATCTAGAAAGTCGCTGCGTTGATCCCATCCAGAAAGCAGTATTAAGCCAGCTGCGAGCACCTCGTTTAGCGGGGCGATATTCGTGGCGGTTCTATAACCGCGATGGTGTAAAGAAGCCCCAGAGCTATCCAGTGAGAAACTACATTGATTTTGATCGATATGAACATTGATGCGCACATCTGGATACTTTAAATTAACCGACGGGCGCTGCCCTGTTTTAGCGCGAAAACTATCGGCGATAGCATCTTTAACTTTTTGGGAAACATATAAAGAATGGGTGAAATTATCCCCAAAAACAACACTATCAATGGCGATGGTTTCGTTTACAGAAAAATGATTCTCCCAGGGATAGTCATAGGCTGCTTGATAAAGGTCATGCTCGCTATTGACACGACAATGGTGAATAGGAACCAATATTTTTAATGCAGTGCGCAAACTTAAATTAGCTTTATACATAAAGCCTTTATCCCCTTTAAAGGACACTACCCTATTCCCTTTTTCGACCTCTTGCGCGCCGAGCTGCTTCAATTCGTTTTCCAATAAATCTTCAAAACCGTAAAAGGTTTTGGCTAACATCTTAAAATTTGCGCTCATGGGTGAGTTTCTTCCGTCAAAAATAGTTTAATTTTAGCCAATCAAACTTGCTTTAGCCAAGAAACCACTAAAAATGATTTTCGCTTTCCTCTTGCCCTTTCTTGCTGTTTTCATAGGTGCTGGTATCGCTTTTTACTTTAAGCCAAAAACACCTAAAGGAATGAAGTTAATCTTAGCCTTTAGCGGGGCTTTTCTACTATCAATCCTTATCCTTGAAATGCTCCCTCAAGTTTATGAGGCTGGCGCCAAAAAAACCGGCTTTTGGATTCTGGGTGGTATCCTTTTTCAGATTCTTTTAGAGTTTTTATCTAAAGGAGCCGAACACGGTCATACCCACCACCATGCAGAAAAATTCCCATGGTTGATTTTAATCAGCTTATGTATCCATGCCTTTTTAGAAGGTATGCCACTGGGACTGCAACCCGCTTTGTTATGGGGAGTGAGCGTACACAAAATCCCTATTGGGTTAGTCATCGGGGCGCTATTACTTCAATCAAATGCTGCTGGTGTTTTAAAAATTGGGGCGCTATGTGTTTTCGCCTTGATGAGTCCGCTGGGAAGTTATTCAACCACATTTACTACAACTCAGTTTACCCACGAGATAGTAGAACCATTTGTTGTCGGAATCCTCTTTCATATTTCTACCACCATCCTCTTTGAAAGCTCTGAAGGGCACAACTTCAACTTACAAAAGTTCTTGACCATCCTACTAGGCATTGGGATGGCGGCCATTTTTTAAGCATTTTACCACTTATTACATAATACCTACCGTTTATTGAATGGACTACACCACTTAATACACCCTATAGTAGACTTTGGGTAGGCTTAACGCATCTTTACACCAAGAAAATACTTATAGTTTAATAATTGAGTTTAACCTACGCTACTTATTTTTTTCCAAAGAACTCCTACGAAACTACTTCTTAGGGGTTCTTTTTTTAGTAAAAAAACAAGGTTTTTAAACAAGTATTTCAATAACTAAATTTTTTAATTATGATGATACCCACTATAAACCCACGTTTTATTCCTTCCTTTTTAATGCTTAGTTTATCCCTCTTTACCAACTGTACAGAAGACTATGACGAATGCTTTTATTTAACAGATGAAATGGAGACTAAAGTCTATGCACTAAAGGAGTTTACCCAAATCGAAACTTTTGTGCCCGGAGAATACACCTTTAAACAAGGAAAAGTACATCAGATAAAGATCACCGCACACCCCCGCTATATAGACTCGATTAATCGTCAAGTACATCACAAAACTTTAAGCATTTCAAACCTCTTCCCTTTTTGTGAAAACAATTCCCAACTTAAGGTAGAAATCACCTTGCCAAAAATCAAACGACTCTTGATTGATGCAGAAAGTAAAGTCACCATGGAAGATTTTATCAATCAAGAGGACTTGCATATCAACTTGAGCAAAAAAAGCCTATTGGAAATCAATCGATTTCAAGGCATGCATAAACTGTACATGCAATTGAGGGAAGATGCATTGATTAGTTCAACTACGCCTTTAGACAAAATTGATAGCCTGCAAGTTAATATTGAGGGAGATGGCAGCTTAAACGGCTTTAATATACCCGCAAAAAATGTAGACATTTCCATTTTAGGAAAAGGTTATTGCGAGGTCAATGCCATTGAAAAACTACATGTTGTAATAAAAGGCGATGCAAGTGTCGTGTCTAAGGGAATGCCGTCACTCTACAAAAGCATTACAGGAAGAGGTGATGTTTATTTCAAGGATTAACCCTTTGAATAAAGTTGGATACTTCTTCCATTTCAGTCCAAATAACAAAATGATCCCAAGCCTCATTGTATTGCAAATGAACCTGATTCAATTGATTCAATAAATAAAAAGGAGACCCTGGATGAACTAAAATATCCTTCCCGCCCTGAAGAAGGTAAACAGGTTGATCCAGCTCCTTTATTTTGTTTTCTATAGCATATAGATCATCAGACAGCGACATCATCTCATGATTACTCGCGAGAAAACCTTCCGTAAGGAATTGTTGCAACCATTGATGCTCTGCCCAGTCGTTATACCATTTAGGAGCTTGAAAAGGAGCGGCGATTGTTCCAGCAAGAGAAATAACAGCAGCCACTTTTTCAGGATAATCTACTGCTAATTGTAAGGCTAAGGCTCCGCCAAAAGAGTGCCCCGCAACAACACAGGGACGACAATGTTCTCGCATTAAAACTGCTAATGCTTTACTTTGGGTAGCTAAATTCCCTCCTGCTGCGGTAGAATACTGATAGCCGGGTCGGTCGGGTATAATCAATTGATAATGCTCCGTTAAATCGGTGGTAAGAATCAATTCTTTCCAGGCGGTCCAGTCCCCTGGTGAACCGTGAATTAACAATAATGTTGGCAAACTTTTATCGCCTATTTGCACATAGTACATCTCCCCATCATCAAGTGTGTAACGATATTCTTCAATCGGAAGTTTCTTTTGCTGAAAAGCAATCTTAAAATTAGAAAAATCATCCCGCTTTTCCATCGTGTTACTTCCCCACAACAAAAGCAACAACAACAGCATACTCACTAAGCAAAACCAAAGAAAAAAGCGTTTTAATTTTTTCATATTACAAGACCAATTCCTTTACCATCATAAAGTGTGCCGTGGCGCCACCTAAAACAAACACATGCCATATCACATGATGGAAATAAAGTTTCTCCCAGCGATAAAAGACGGTCCCTACTGTATAGAAAAATCCCCCTAGCGCGAGGTAAAAAAAAGCTTGCGCTGGAAAGAGCGTCATGACATTCTGGATATCAAAAACCACTAGCCACCCCATGCCTAAATAAAGGAGAAGAGAAAGGTTTTTAAAGCGCCCAATAAAAAACAACTTATACACTGTTCCAATCAAGGCGATACACCACACCCCTGCTAATAAATAATAGCCAGAACTATCCTTTAAGATGGTTAAGGTAACCGGAGTATAACTCCCCGCAATCAATAGATAAATCCCAATATGGTCGATCTTTTGCCAAAAGGCTTGGTGCTTCAATTTTACGCCGTGATAAATAGCCGAAGCAGAAAATAAAAAGACCATCGAAAAGCCATAAATAAAAACGCCTACAATGGTCCATAACTCCATTGGACTAGAGGAAGAAAAAATCCAACTGATTCCGATTAAACTCGCTATCGCCCCAAAACCATGGGTATAGACATTCCATTTCTCTTCTAAAGGAAGGTGATCTAACATGCCATTTTTCTTTTAAAGCTAAGGAGAAATTTAACAATATGAACTGTAACAAAGCGTAAAGTATTTCGTCATAACAGTATAATACAATTTGATGAAGACATTCCTCCCAATTCTTTTCTTCTTGAATACTTTTCTTCTTTGTGCACAGAATACCGCTCAAGTTTTAGACGGTATTGTAGCAGAAGAGGAATGGCAAGATGCACAACGTTTTAGCTTAGATTTTGAAGTAGACCCCGGTGATAACACTCCGCCCCCACACAAAACACAAGCGTTTATCAAATACACCAAAACAGACTTATACATTGGTTTTATTGCTTATGCCGATATGGGTAACCTTAGGTCTTCTATTCGCAATAGAGACGAAGGCTTTAGGGATGACAATGTCCTCTTTGGCTTTGATGCCTATGGAGATGGACGCTATATGATTGCACTAGGGGCAAACCCAGAAGGAAACCAAATCGATATAAAAGTCCTCTCAAACGGCGGGGACGATAACTATGACGTCAATTTTGACTCCAAAGCGAGTAAGCACCAAGACAATTACCAAGTAGAACTCAAAATCCCTTTTGCCAATTTACAATTCAAACCCGCAGAAGAAATGCGCTGGAAGGTTGTGTTTGCGCGAAATAC
>JBELLO010000033.1:0-14485 GCA_042096495.1 Candidatus Arcticimaribacter sp. | reverse complement strand
TGCGACCTCCTGCTCCCAAAGCAGGCGCGATGACCGGGCTACGCTACACCCCGAGGGGGAAAATCAATACTGAATGAACTTTCCAAATCTTTGCGGAGAGACAGGGATTCGAACCCTGGCAACGCTTACACGTTGACAGATTAGCAATCTGCTCCATTACCACTCTGGCACCTCTCCTTTTCTAATCTTAGATTAGGTTTGCAAATGTAATTCGAACATTCTAAAAACACAACGTTTTATCGAAGTTTTATCGATAGTTTATTCTGGATATTCGATTCGCAAATGATAAATATTTACCAACTTATTGAGCAGTACTTTTTTAACCGTTTCAATTTCTGCTAAAGTGATATTCGCATTGATAAATTGTTTATCCTCCATTTGTTGGTCAATGATTTTTGTGACAAAAGTAGCTAGAGTTTCATAGGTAGGTTCCTTTAAACTTTTAGAAGCTGCTTCCACCCCATCTGCCATCATTACAATTGCGGTTTCTTTTGAAAAAGGCTTTGGCCCGTTATAACTAAAGTTCTTTTGGTTTACCTCCTCATTAAGTTCCTGCTCCTTTTTATAGAAGTAATAGACTTTTGATGTTCCGTGGTGTGTACGGATAAAATCGATTACGCGATCAGGTAAATTATATCTTTTTGCTAATTCTATCCCGTCGATAACATGATCAATGATAATTCTTGCACTTTCTCTAGGGGAAAGATCATCGTGAGGAGAAACACTGCCGCGTTGATTTTCAGAGAAGAAGGTAGGCTTATTCACCTTTCCTATATCGTGATATAAAGCCCCTACCCGGGTTAAAAGGACATTCGCATCTATGGCAGACGCTGCCGCTTCTGCGAGGTTTGCTACCTGCAAAGAGTGATGAAAGGTTCCCGGTGCTTTATTCGACAATTCTTTAAACACCCCAGAATTAGTGTCTGATAATTCTAATAGTGATACATCTGACACTAACTTAAATACTTTCTCATAAAAATAAATCAACGGCTGCACAAAAAGGGTGAGCAAGCCATTGATAAAGAATAAACCAAAAAGACCATAATCGATGTCACTTAGGTTCCCACTTCTAATCAAATAAAAAGAGAAGTAACTCAACACATAAACCAGGGTGATCTGGAATACCGAAATAAATAGATTAGCTCTTTTATAAAGCTCGGTTGCGCTTAAGATGGTTACCATCCCTGCAAGAATTTGCAAAACGACATATTCAAAACTATTGGGCGCAATAAACCCGATTAACAAGACCGTTAAAACATGCACGAAAAGTCCTAATCGAGGGTCAAAGAAAGCTTTTGTGATCAAAGGGAAAATACAAATCGGCAAGGCATATAAATAAGCTGCATTAAAGTTGACCACACTAATACTCAAACCTACCATAAAGAGGAGATTAAAAAAGATAAAGGTTACTGCAGTATTATCCTCAAAAATATTTGTTCGATACTGATTGATAAACAAGAGTAAAATCAACAGCAGTATCATGACTATAACACTGTAGCCTATTACAATACCTACCGCATTAGCTCCGCTTAAATTTTCTGCAGAGTATTGCTGCTTTAAAGAGCGCAATTTATCCCATTTATCGCCATCAATAATCTCGTTATTGAGGATGATCTTCTCTCCTTTTCTGACTAAATCTCTTGTGCGAGAAATTTTAGCATAAACCTCTAAAAGCGATTGTTGACTAAAATTTTGATTATAAGTTAAATTGGGTTCTAGGATGGCAAAAAATAGCTGATAAAAGGCTTTTTCATATCGTTTATAATTTTCTTCTAATGTCAAATTTAAGTAGGAGGTTAATTCATTCAAATTAACCAAAGCAGAAAAAGGTAAATCTATTTCAGCTTGACCATTGATAATGGCAGCAGTTAGTTCGCCTGTTGGATCATAGTTGACGGGTAGCACCCCTTTATCATAGATTACCTCTATTAAGTCCAGACCATAATCATAGTATCGTTGATATCTTGCACTCCCCTCGCGAAAGGGAAAATAATTTTTAAAATTAAGCGAATAGGCTGCGATTACATTTTCTTTGACTTTGTTATCTGCATCAAAATAAACAATTGCTTCTTCCCTTAATTTAAGCTTTTCACTTTCAATTTCTGCCTCGCTTTTAATGATCGCAAAATCAAAAGGGGAATACAGGGTTTCATACGCCCAACTATCCCCTCGAGCAAAATCAAAAGCAAACTGATTTTTAATGGGAATGAGGTAAACAATAAACAATGTACTAAAGGCAAAAAGAAGTCCTTTGTATAAGTTAGATTGATTGTTATAGAATAAACGCAGTAGTTGTTTCATGTAAAACAGTAGCCTATTTGAAGGTTAAAGATACATTAATCTCACAAATGGATAAGCGACTTAAAATTATCTATAATTCGAAAGTTCTTGCGCTATTTTCGTTACTTTTGATCTTGACTAAAGGAAAAAATATCAGCCGTTGAAATATGGGATTTGTCATTTAGGGGTAGTTCCTTTACGCAAGGAAAACGATCACAAAAGCGAACTGGTCTCTCAACTTCTCTATGGAGAAGCATTTAAGATTATTGATCAAAGAAAAGACTGGTATAAAATACGTTTACTTTGGGATGCTTATGAGGGTTGGATTACACAGCATCAAGCGACCTTAATTGAAGAAGAGCAATACAGAGCTGTTCAACACAAAGATTTTTTATGTACCCAAAACTTAATCGACTTTGTACATCTCAATAAAGAAGAAATTTTTCCCGTACCCTTAGGAAGCGATTTACGCGCTTTAGAAATGCTTAATCACAGTATCGAAAGTAACTATCAACCACAAAAACTGATAAAGGAAGAGCTAGTAAAAACCGCCTATAAGTTTTTACATGCTCCTTATTTGTGGGGTGGAAAAACCCCTTTTGGAATCGATTGCTCTGGCTTGACGCAGATGGTTTATAAAATTCACGGCCATGCATTGAAAAGAGACGCATGGCAACAAGCACAACAGGGAACAACCTTGAGCTTTATCGATGAAAGTGAGCCAGGTGATCTTGCCTTTTTTGACAATAAAGAGGGAGATATCATCCATGTGGGGATTCTAATGCAGAATCATTTTATCATTCATGCTCACGGCCAAGTTAGAATTGATCGCATTGATCAAACTGGGATCTTTAATGTCGAAAAGCAAACCCATTCGCATAAATTGAGATTGATTAAATCTATGCTATAAAAAAAGCCCTTCCAACTGGAAGGGCTTTTATGTTATAATCAACTAAAGATTATTGCTCGTACTTTTCCATGATAGCTTTCATTTCCATGAAACCTTCATTATCGCCAATAGTACCATAAATGTTACGTAAGGTTTGAACCGCTTCGAGATTAGAATCGTCTAGTGCAATAAGTTGCTTTAAAACTGGAACGCATTCTTTATATAATGTTTCCCTTTCTTTCTTTAACTCGTCGTACTTCATATTATCTGCACGAGAATTCCCTAAACTATTCATTTGCTCTACAACCGTAGATTCATTTTCTAGGATTAAAGCAACTAGATTTAAGTAGGCATTTTCCATACTAGGATCTAGTTCAATCGCTTTTTCATAAAACCCTCTGGCAGACGCACTGTCTCCTTGTTCATTATTTACAACCCCAAGGTTGAAGTAAAGCACTGCATTGTTAGGATCTTGTTCAATTGCTTCAGTAATAAGCTCTTTGTAACGCTGTTTTTCTCCTAGTTCAATGTAAATATTAGCTTCTGTTAAAATTAACCCTACATCCCCAGGATTTGCTTTACGGGCATCTTGCACAGCTTCCATTGCCTTATCTTTCTGACCTAATTGATTGAAAATTAGCGCGATGTTTTTAACGATTTCTGGATACTTTGATTCTGTATCTTCAGATCTAGCATTGGTATATTCTTTTGACTTTTGATAGATACCGTATTCTGTAGCAGAAACTTCTGATTCTTGACCAGTAGCAACATCGGTAACATAGTATTTCGTCACTATGCCAGTATATTCTATATCACGCAATTGAATATATCGCTCTAAGGCTAAATCATAATCCCCTCCATTTACAGCGTTTGTCGCTGAGTAGTACAAATAATCTTTATTGTCTTCTGGATTGATTTGATAAGCTAAGAATAAATTTTTTGAGGAAGGGATGAATTCTTTTGCTTCAGATTGAGCAATTGCTGCATTGACAATATCAGAGGTCAATTGCTGAATTTCCGCCACTAAAGCTGATTTTAAAGAAGCATTCCCCTCTGCTAACTTTAAGTTGTCATAAGCAACTTGGTAGTCTTTATCTAAACGCGCAATCTGTCCTTTAAGAAAGTGGTATTGCGTTTTAATTTTAGCATCATCAGAACCTTCAATAAGGGCTTGGTTTGTACTCAAAGAAACTTTTGCTTCTTCAACTTTAGAAGCTTTAAAAAGTTTTTGTGCCTGTCTTAATTCCTTTTTTTGTGCATAACCTATGGTTACTAAAAGCCCTAAAACTAGGGTAAATAAATGTTTCATTGTTATTAAGTTATATTTAATCGGATTTATTCAAGATTCGTGCCATCAGTATTGGCCTCTGTAGTTTCGTCGTTTTCTTCGATGGATTCTTCTTCTTTCATCACCTTAGCGACTGCCGCGATTTGATCGTCTCCTTTAAGATTGATCAACTTCACTCCCTGTGTTGCTCTTCCCATAACGCGAAGTGATTCAACACTCATGCGAATTGCGATTCCAGATTTATTGATGATCATCAAATCATTTTCATCACTAACATTTTTGATGGCAACAAGCTCTCCTGTTTTATCGGTTATAGAAATGGTTTTAACCCCTTTTCCACCGCGGTTGGTGATGCGATAATCTTCAAGACTAGAACGTTTTCCATATCCATTTTCAGACACTACTAAAATATCCGTAGCGGCATCATTGACAGAAACCATTCCAATGACTTCATCTTTAGGGCCACCTAAGGTAATCCCTCTAACTCCAGAAGCATTTCGACCCATAGGACGGGTTTTACTTTCTTCGAATCGGATCGACTTCCCTGATTTTAAGGCCAAAAGAATTTCGCTTTCTCCATTAGTGAGTTTCGCTTCTAACAACTCATCCCCGTCTCTAACGGTGATGGCATTAATTCCGTTTGCTCGTGGACGAGAATACTGCTCTAAGGAAGTCTTTTTAACTTGCCCTTGTTTCGTCGCCATTATGACACAGTGACTGTTGATGTATGCTTCGTCTTTTAGATCTTGGGTATTGATAAAGGCTTTTACCTTATCATCTTGCTCGATATTAATCAAGTTTTGGATCGCTCTACCTTTAGACGTTTTTGAGCCTTCTGGAATTTCATATACTCTCATCCAGAAACATTTTCCTTTCTGAGTAAAAAACAGCATGTACTGGTGGTTTGTTCCCACGAATAAGTGCTCTAAGAAATCTTCGTTTCTAGTTGTAGAGGCTTTTTGCCCTACTCCTCCTCTGTTTTGGGTTTTGTATTCGGCTAGAGGGGTGCGCTTAATATACCCGGCATGAGAAATCGTAATTACTACCTTCTCATTAGGAATCATATCTTCTATACTAAAGTTCCCACCTGCGTATTCGATAACAGAACGACGTTCGTCTCCGTATTTTTCTTTGATTTGCGCTAGCTCTTCCTTGATGATATTCATACGACGGTCTTTTTTGTCGAGAATATCTTTTAAGTCTGCGATGGTTTTAACTAATTCGTCATATTCACCTCTCAATTTATCTTGCTCTAGGCCTGTCAATTGACGCAAGCGCATTTCTACAATGGCTTTTGCTTGAATTTCTGTTAATTCAAACTTTTCGATAAGCTTATTGCGGGCTTCATCTGCGTTAGAAGAAGATCGAATTAGCGCGATTACTTCGTCAATATTGTCAGAAGCGATAATTAAACCTTCAAGGATGTGCGCGCGTTCTTCTGCTTTGCGTAATTCAAATTTGGTTCTTCGAACCACCACATCATGACGATGCTCAACAAAATGATGAATCAAATCTTTGAGATTCAACATTTCTGGTCGACCGTTTACAAGGGCAATATTATTAACACTGAACGAAGATTGTAGCTGAGTGTATTTGTATAATTTATTTAAGACAATATTAGGGATAGCATCTCGCTTAAGGATGTAAACGATTCGCATTCCTTTTCGGTCAGATTCATCGCGAATATTAGAAATCCCTTCGATTTTCTTATCGTTGATTAATTCCGCCGTCTTGCGAATCATTTCCGCCTTATTGACTTGGTAAGGAATCTCGTCTACGATAATGCATTCCCGACCATTGACTTCTTCAATGTTTGCTTTTGCACGCAACACGACACGACCTCTTCCCGTATGAAAAGCTTCTTTAACGCCATCATAGCCATAGATTGTACCTCCAGTTGGAAAATCTGGTGCTTTGATATGCTGCATTAGCTCATCAATAGTGATGTCACTATTATCGATATAGCCAATTGTGCCATCAATGACCTCAGTTAAGTTATGCGGCGGCATATTAGTCGCCATTCCCACTGCAATACCAGATGCCCCATTGATCAATAGGTTAGGAACTCTTGTGGGAAGAACTGTGGGTTCTTTTAAAGTATCATCAAAATTAAGTTGATGGTCTACTGTGTCTTTGTCTATGTCAGCTAAAAGGTCTTCAGACATTTTACGCATACGCGCTTCTGTATAACGCATTGCTGCGGGACTATCGCCATCGACAGAACCAAAGTTACCTTGTCCGTCTACTAACAAATAACGTAAACTCCACTCCTGTGCCATACGAACCATGGTGTCATATACAGAGGTGTCTCCGTGTGGGTGATACTTTCCTAGCACCTCCCCAACAATACGGGCAGACTTCTTATATGCGGTTGTAGAACGAATTCCTAACTCGTGCATGCCGTATAAAACACGACGGTGCACAGGTTTTAAGCCATCACGTACATCTGGTAGCGCACGTGACACTATGACAGACATTGAATAATCAATGTATGCCGATTTCATTTCATCTTCTATGTTGATCGGGATGAGTTTTTCTCCTTCAGCCATAACGAAATTTGGTCTTTAAGTATTTAGGCTAAAATAAATATTTAATGCCCATTTATCCTAAGTTGTCAAAGAATTTCTTTGTGATTTATTAACATGCAATTTAGAATAAAAAATGACGAAATTTTAACTGCTATACCTTTGATTTTAGGAGATTTTTTTGTCTATTTACAATAAGATTCAAACGATTTGGAATGATGTTTGGGTAGATGAAGATGATAAAAAACTAAGAAAAATGGACGATAACTTTTCTCCACGTGTTAAAGACGTTATTTCTTTCAGCAAAGAAGAAGCCCTACGTTTGGGTCATGACTATATTGGGACAGAACATCTAATGCTAGGCATTTTAAGAGACGGAGGTGGTAAAGCCATTACGATCCTTAATGCCATAGAAGTAGACTTAGAAAATTTACGCCGAAAGGTGGAAATCCTAAATCCCGCTTTGCTTGACAATAACAGTTTAGAAAACACAAAACGCAACTTACATTTAACAAGACAAGCAGAAAGAGCGCTAAAAACAACCTTTCTAGAAGCGAAGTTATTTCAAAGCGATTTAATCGATACGGTTCATTTATTGCTTTGCATATTACGCAACGAAAATGACCCCACAACAAAATTGCTAGGGAAGCTAGATGTCAATTATGATCTGGTAAAAGAACAGTTTAAAGCCATGCTAACAAACGACTCTGACTATCTTGACTTGACAAGCTCTTCCTTTTCTGACGAAAAAGAAGAAGAAGATGCAGGAGATAAGCAAAATCCTTTTGTGCCCACATCAGAACCAGCGAAATCTAAAAAATCTAAAACACCTGTACTGGATAATTTTGGGAAGGATATCACTGCATTAGCGACCCAAGATAAACTTGATCCAGTTGTCGGAAGAGAAAAAGAAATAGAACGTGTTTCTCAAATTTTGAGTAGACGCAAGAAAAACAACCCGCTCTTAATCGGGGAGCCAGGAGTAGGTAAATCTGCTATCGCAGAAGGACTTGCTTTGCGCATTGTACAAAAGAAAGTCTCTCGAGTACTTTATGGCAAAAGGGTCATCACCCTTGATTTAGCGAGTCTGGTTGCGGGAACTAAATACCGTGGACAGTTCGAAGAACGCATGAAAGCGGTCATGAACGAACTCGAAAAAAATGACGATATCATCCTATTTATAGATGAAATCCACACCATTGTTGGTGCTGGAGGAGCAACGGGTAGTTTAGATGCTTCTAATATGTTTAAGCCCGCTCTTGCAAGAGGTGAAATTCAATGTATTGGTGCTACTACATTAGACGAATACCGTCAAAACATCGAAAAAGATGGGGCACTAGAAAGACGTTTTCAAAAAGTAATCATTGAACAAACTTCTGAAGAAGAAACCATTGAAATCCTTGAAAACATCAAAGAAAAATACGAGAACCACCACAATGTAACTTACACAAAAGAGGCCTTAGTTGCTTGTGTAGAGTTGACTTCTCGCTATGTTTCTGATCGCTTTTTACCAGACAAAGCCATTGATGCCCTTGACGAAGCTGGATCGCGTGTCCACATTAAAAACATGAATGTCCCACAAGAGGTTATTGACCTTGAAGAAGAATTAGAAAGAGTACGTCAAAATAAAAACAATGTTGTACTCAAACAAAAATATGAAGAAGCTGCTAAGCTGCGTGACGACGAAAAACGCGTAGAACGCAACCTTATTGCCGCACAAGAAAAATGGGAAGAGGAATCAAAACTCAATCGTATTGAGGTAACAGAAACCCACATTGCAGACGTTGTCTCTATGATTACGGGGATTCCAGTTCAAAAAATTGTAAGTACAGAAAAGAACAAGCTTTCTAATCTTTCAAACATCATAGGCAACAGTCTAATCGGGCAACAAGAAGCCGTAGAAAAAGTAGTGAAATCCATTCAGCGTAATCGCGCTGGGTTAAAAGCACCAGATAAACCCATAGGTTCTTTTATTTTCTTGGGACAAACAGGTGTAGGTAAAACACAATTAGCAAAAATCCTTGCGAAAGAAATGTTTGATTCAGAAGAAAACTTAATCCGAATCGACATGAGTGAATACATGGAGAAATTCGCCATTTCTCGTTTGATTGGTGCACCTCCAGGTTATGTAGGCTATGAAGAAGGTGGTCAATTGAGCGAAAAGGTTAGAAGAAAACCCTACTCTGTTATTTTACTTGACGAAGTAGAAAAAGCACATCCTGACGTTTTCAACATGATGCTACAGGTGCTTGATGATGGATTTTTAACCGATAGTTTAGGCCGAAAAATCAATTTCCAAAATACCATTATCATCATGACCTCTAATATCGGGGCGCGTCAATTAAAAGATTTTGGAACTGGTGTTGGTTTTAGTACTTCGGCACAAAAAAATCAATCAGATGAGATTGAAAAAGGCGTCATTCAAAGTGCTTTAAAGAAAACTTTTGCACCAGAGTTCCTTAACAGGGTTGATGACATCGTGATCTTTAATGCTCTTGAAAAAGAGGACATCATGAAAATTGTTGACATTGAGCTTAAAAAACTAGACCGACGTATAACAAAGTTAGGTTACACCCTAAACTTGTCAAAAAAGGCAAAAGAATTCATCGGTGAAAAAGGTTATGACAAACAATATGGCGCAAGACCACTCTCTAGAGCCTTGCAACGCTATGTGGAAGATCTCATCGCCGAAGAAATTGTATCAAATAATCTAAAAGAGGGAGATAACATCAAACTCGATTGGGATGGGAAAGCAGAAAAGCTGCTGCTTGATCTCAAAAATGCTTAAATCATTACTCCTCAGTGAAAACTGGGGAGTTTTTTTTTGTTCACCTTGATAGTATAAAGCTTTTACCCTATTTTTGTGCAAAATTGATTGATATGTTCGTTGATATGAATGTTACCGCGTTAAACAGTAAAACTTTTCGTACCCCTTGGGGGTACTAAAATCTCTACTCGCGTGTTAAAAAAAATCAATCTCAACTCCCCTTTTTGGAAAAAACTCCACTAAAACATGAAAGTTTTAAAATTTGGCGGAACTTCCGTCGCCAATTCTTCTAGTATAAAAAATGTGCTCTCAATTGTTCAACAAGAACAACAATGCACAGTTGTTGTCTCTGCCTTAGGCGGAGTTACAGATTTATTGCTCAATGCAATGAATAGAGCAGCGCAAAACGACAACAGTTTTTCCACTGTGTATAAAGAATTAGAAGAGCGTCATCTAGAAGTCATCAAAGGCTTTATCCCCACGAAAAGTCAAAGCAGTCTTATCAGCTTTGTAAAAGTTGAACTCAATCGCCTAGAAACACTTTTAGAAGGTATTGCAATGCTTCAAGAAATCACCCCAAAAGCCGCAGATAAGGTTGCGAGTTTTGGAGAACATTTATCCAGCACCATCATTGCAGCCATCTTTAAAGAAAACAATATTGATGTTCGTTTGATTGACGGGCGTGATTTAATTGAGACGAATCTTCAAAACAACCGTCCAATAATTCAATGGGAAAACACTAGCAAAAATGTAAAAACGCTTTTCAGCGCTTCTTCTGCTAAAGTGACCTTAGTTCCCGGTTTTGTTGCTAAAAATAGCAAAGGGGAAAACACTACACTTGGTCGTGGAGGATCAGATTTCACCGCAGCCATTCTAGCGAATATTCTAGAAGCGAGTAGCCTCGAAATATGGACAGATGTTAGTGGTATGTTTACCGCTCATCCTAAAATTGTGGCTCAAGCTACCCCGATCCCTCAATTGAGCTATTTAGAAGCGATGGAGTTATCACACTTCGGTGCAAAAGTAATTTACCCACCTACCCTGCAACCCTTAGTAGAAAAGAATATCCCTGTCTACATTAAAAACACTTTTGAAGCGAATGATCCAGGTACTTTAATCACTAAAACAAAAAGCGCTATTGACGGTCAAGTTGTCAAAGGAATTAGCCATATCGACAATGTTTCACTAGTAAGTCTTGAAGGAAGCGGGATGGTAGGTATTCCCGGTTTTTCAAAACGCCTGTTTGAAGCCTTATCCATAGAGGGGATCAATGTCATCATGATTACCCAGGCATCATCAGAGCACTCGATCTGTATTGGTTTAAGATCAGAAGACGCTAATCGCGCCAAAGAAATTATCGACCAAGAGTTTGCTTTTGAAATCTCATTAAACAAAGTTGACCCTGCCCGGGTAGAAAACGAAATGGTCAATTTAGCTGTAGTCGGTGATGGCATGAAAAATCATCAAGGAATCAGCGGTAAAATGTTTAGCACCTTAGGAGTAAACAATGTCAATATCCGTGCAATTGCACAAGGCGCTTCAGAACGAAATATATCTATTATCATAGCAAAAAAAGATACCCACAAAGCTTTAAACTGCTTACACGAAACCTTCTTTGAAGAAAACATCAAACAACTCAATCTGTTTGTTATTGGAGTAGGGAATGTTGGAAGTAAGTTAATGGAACAAATCCATCAACAGCAACAATACCTAGAGGAAATTTTACAATTACGCATTCGCGTAATGGCTATGGCTAACTCAAGAACAATGTTATTAAGCGATAACGGTATTGATTTAACAAGCTGGTCAGAAGAGTTACCTAAAGGTGCAAAAAGCAATGTTGATGAATTCTTTAATCACGCAAAAGCATTGAACTTGCGCAACAGTATTTTTGTCGACAATACTGCAAACGAAAATATTGCAACAGAATACCAGCGCTATCTTGAAAATAATATCGGGGTAGTAACCTGTAACAAAATTGCCTGTGCAGATCAATTGACCAATTATCAAACCCTCAAAAAAACTTCTCGTAAATACAGTAGTCCTTTCTTGTTTGAAACAAATGTAGGGGCGGGATTACCTGTCATCGACACCTTGAGTAATCTAATTGCCTCTGGGGATCGTATCCACAAGATACAAGCCGTTCTTTCTGGAAGTTTAAACTTTGTGTTTAATAACTTCTTAGAAAATGACACTTTTAAAGAAGTGGTGATTCAAGCACAAAAAGAAGGCTATACAGAACCAGATCCTAAGATTGATTTAAGTGGGGTCGATGTAGCTAGAAAGATTTTAATATTAGCCCGTGAAAGTGGATTCAATATCGAACTTGAAGATATTGCCAATGCGCCATTTTTGCCAAAGGCGTGTTTAGACACCCCAGACAACAAAACTTTCTTTGATTCTCTAGATGCCCACAAAGCCCATTTTAATGGACTTTTAGAAAGTGCTAAAACAAATAACGCTCGTCTTAAATATGTGGCGCAGTTAGAAAATGGTGAAGCCAGTGTTGGACTTCAAGAAATCCCACAAGGACATGATTTTTACAACCTTGAAGGTAGTGACAATATCATCTTGTTCTATACAGATCGTTATAAAGAACAACCCCTAATCGTTAAAGGTGCTGGGGCTGGAGCAGATGTAACTGCTTCTGGAATATTTGGAGACATTATTAGAATAGGAAAACGCTAATGGATTCAGTTAAAGTATTTGCTCCCGCTACAGTCGCTAATGTTTCTTGCGGCTTTGATGTTTTAGGCTTTTGCCTTGACAAGGTAGGAGATGAAATTGTTGTACGTAAATCCTCACAACCCGGGGTGCGTATCACAAAGATCGAAGGACAAAAACTCCCTTTGGCCACAAAAGAAAATGTAGCCGGAGTCGCAGCTGAAGCTTTATTAGAAAAACACCCTAGTGATTTTGGTTTCGAAATCGAAATCTACAAAGGCATCAAAGCAGGCAGCGGGATTGGCAGTAGTGCCGCAAGTTCTGCCGGAGCAGTCTTTGGCATTAATGCCTTGTTAGGAGAACCTTTTACCCGCAATCAATTGATTGAATTTGCCATGAAAGGCGAAGAGTTAGCCAGTGGAACAGCTCATGCTGACAATGTTTCTCCTGCGCTTTTAGGCGGGTTTACACTAGTGCGCTGTGGACAAAAACCAGATGTCATCTCACTCCCCTCTCCCCAAGAGCTTTATGCGACGATCATACATCCAAAAATTGAATTACGCACAGCAGATGCTCGCTCTGTTCTCAAAAGAACCATCTCTCTAGAAAAAGGAATCCAACAATGGGGTAATCTCGCTGCACTTGTAAGCTCTTTGTTCACAGGTGATTACGATTTAATGTCGCGCTCATTAGTCGATGTTGTGATTGAACCAGAACGCTCGGCACTAATCCCTCATTTTAACGAAATGAAGCAGGCAGCGCTCGCTGCAGGCGCTTTAGGTTCTGGAATTTCAGGTTCTGGTCCTTCTATCTTTAACCTCTCAAAAGGAGAGGCAACGGCAGAAAAAGTAAGACAAGCATTGATCGATAGTTTTAGCCCGCTAGGCATCGAATTCGATACTTTTGTTTCTCCTATCAATAAAAAAGGTGTTCAACTTATTACCCCCTAATGAAATACTACAGTCTAAGCAATCCCTCAGAAAAAACAAGCTTTGCTAATGCGGTCGTTAATGGTATTGCACCAGATCGTGGACTTTATTTCCCAGAAGAAATACCACAACTAGCTGCCGCCTTTATCAAGGAATTACCTCAATTGAGCATTCCTGAAATAGCGTATACTGCTATGGCACCTTTTGTAGGGGATGAAATCCCCAAAGCGGTTTTAGAAGAAATCTTAAAAAATACCTTAGACTTTGAATTTCCGGTTGTCCCTGTGACAGAAAACATAGGAAGTTTAGAACTCTTTCACGGTCCTACCCTAGCCTTTAAAGATGTGGGAGCACGCTTTATGGCGCAATCCTTAGGCTATTTTAACAGCCAAAAATCTGACCAAAAAGTCACTGTCCTTGTCGCCACTTCTGGGGATACAGGTGGAGCCGTGGCCAATGGATTTTTAGGCGTTGAAGGAATCGATGTGGTCATTCTTTATCCAAAAGGGAAAGTGAGTAAAGTCCAAGAACAACAATTGACTACCCTGGGACAAAATATCACTGCCCTAGAAGTAGATGGGGTTTTTGACAATTGTCAAGACATGGTTAAAACGGCCTTTCTAGACAAAGAAATTACAGCCACAAGAAAGCTTACTTCGGCGAATTCAATTAATGTGGCACGCTGGCTACCACAAATGCTCTATTACTTTATTGCTTACCGTCAATTAGCAGAACGCAAGCAACCCCTTGTCTTTTCTGTTCCTAGTGGAAACTTTGGGAACATTTGCGCAGGGATGATGGGACAAAACATGGGCTTACCCATTGATCATTTTATTGCCGCAACGAACATTAACGATGCAGTACCGACCTATCTTGAAACTGGAGAGTATACTGCGGTTAAAACGACTCCCACCATTTCTAATGCAATGGATGTAGGGGATCCCAGTAATTTTGTGCGTATCCAAAAGATTTATGGGAATAGTTTTACCCAATTAAAAGATCACCTTACTGGCTATCGATTTACAGATGATGCTACCCGCATAGCCATGAAAGAAATCTATAATACATCTGGCTATATCTCTGATCCACACGGAGCAGTGGGCTATTTAGGCTTAAAAGATTATTTAAAGCAACATCCAGAAA
>JBELLO010000032.1:0-14619 GCA_042096495.1 Candidatus Arcticimaribacter sp. | reverse complement strand
AAAGGTAAATTGCGTTTGATTTTTTGCTTTAGCAATATGTTCCGTTACTTTCACTTGTCTTTATTTTAGGTTGGGTCGAAGCCATTTTTCGGCTTCTTCTATGGTGATACTTTTTCTTTGAGTATAGCTCTCTAGTTGGTCTTGTGTAATTTTACCCACCCCAAAATACTGTGCTTCTGGATGTGCAAAATAATAACCTGAAACCGATGCTGCTGGCCACATGGCTAGGCTTTCGGTAAGGCTTACCCCGATGCGTTCTTTAACTTGGAGTAAATCCCAAATGGTATTTTTCTCTAAGTGATCTGGGCAAGCGGGATAGCCTGGTGCAGGGCGAATTCCTTTATATTGTTCCTTGATTAAGGCGTCATTATTTAAACTTTCTTGGGCAGCATACCCCCAGTGCTTGATGCGCACTTCGCGGTGAAGGTATTCTGCAAATGCTTCTGCAAAACGATCGGCTAATGCCTTGATCATAATGGCGTTGTAATCGTCATTATTGTCTTCATATTGCTTCGCCAATTCTGCCGTTCCAAAACCAGCAGTAACGCAAAATGCACCGATATGATCATTTAATCCAGTTGCTTTAGGCGCGATAAAATCGGCCAAAGCAATATTCGGTTTTCCCGGACGCTTTTTTAATTGCTGACGAAGACTAAGGAATTTCCCTATTTCATTATCCCGATCTTGATCGGCATAAACAGCAATATCATCCTCTTCTACGGTATTAGCTGGAAAAAGCCCAAAAACAGCTTTTGCCGTCAATAACTTTTTATCGAGGATTTCTGTCAATAACACTTGTGCATCGGCAAATAACTCTGTCGCTTGTTCCCCTACTATTTCATCATTTAAGATAGCGGGATAATGCCCGTGCAAGTCCCATGAACGAAAGAAAGGACTCCAGTCGATATAAGGCACCAAAGCATCCAAATCTTGATTTTCTATCACCTGAACTCCTAATTGTTGTGGTACAAAAGGGGTGAAATTTTCCCAATCTAATTTCAACTTACGCTCTCGAGCAATACGCAACGGAATGTGCTCTTTAGTCTCTTGGCGGTCTAAAAATTTAGCTCTAAACTTTTCGTATTCCTCGCGAATTTGCGCTTTGTAGCTAGGAGCATTTTCTTTATTCAACAAGCTCCCCGCCACTGTTACGGCCCTAGAAGCATCGTTTACATGTACAACAGAGGTTTCTAATTCTGGCGCAATCTTTACTGCAGTATGGGCTTTAGAAGTAGTCGCACCACCAATCAATAATGGAATATTCAATTCTTGTCGCTTTAACTCTTGAGCAATATAAATCATCTCATCTAAAGAAGGGGTAATCAAGCCAGATAAACCGATGATATCTACCTGCTCTTGTATTGCCGTTTCAATAATTTTTTCTGGCGGAACCATAACCCCTAAATCGATGATTTCATAATTATTACAGGCCAGTACAACCCCCACGATGTTTTTTCCAATATCGTGAACGTCTCCTTTTACCGTCGCCATCAAAATCTTTCCGGCGGCTTGTTGCTTTCCATCTTTTTCGGCTTCTATATAGGGTAATAAATAAGCCACCGCTTTTTTCATTACACGAGCAGATTTCACCACCTGGGGCAAAAACATTTTTCCAGATCCGAAGAGATCTCCCACTACATTCATCCCCGTCATTAGGTGTCCTTCAATAACGTGAATGGGCTTTTCTGAAGCGAGACGGGCTTCTTCTACATCTTCCTCAATAAACTCATCTATCCCTTTGACTAAAGAATGGGTAATGCGGTCTTGTAAAGCGTCGCTTCGCCATGCTTTAACCTCAACTTTTTTATCTTTTTGATCATTGATTAGCGTCTCTGCAAATTCTAACAATCGCTCTGTCGCATCCTCTCTTCTGTTGAGAAGAACGTCTTCTACATGCTCGAGTAGATCCTTAGGGATTTCGTCATAAATTTCTAACATGCTAGGATTGACGATCCCCATATTCATCCCGTGCTGAATCCCGTGATATAAAAAAGCCGAATGCATGGCTTCGCGCACACGATTATTTCCTCTAAATGAGAAAGAGACATTACTTACTCCGCCACTTACATGGGCATGAGGTAAGTTTTCACGAATCCATTTTGCCGATTTGAAAAAGTCTAGTGCATTGCGTTTATGTTCTTCCATTCCTGTAGCTACAGGGAATACATTGGGGTCAAAAATAATGTCTTCTGGAGGGAAATTAACCTGCTCGACTAAAACCTTATAGGAGCGCTCGCAAATCTCGATGCGGCGTTCAAGGGTGTCTGCTTGCCCATCTTCGTCAAAGGCCATCACAATAACGGCAGCGCCATAACGACGAATGGTTTTGGCTTGCCTAATAAAGTTTTCTTCTCCTTCTTTTAAGCTAATTGAATTCACCACGCATTTTCCTTGAACTACTTTAAGTCCAGCTTCAATAATCTCCCATTTTGAAGAATCGATCATGATAGGAATACGTGAGATATCTGGCTCTGCTGCTAAAAGGTTAAGGAACTTTGTCATGGCTTTAACGCCATCGATCATCCCTTCGTCCATATTGACATCGAGAATCTGTGCCCCGCCTTCTACCTGGTCGCGTGCAATTTCAATGGCGGTGTTATAATCGTTTTGCTCGATTAACCTTAAAAAACGTCGAGATCCGGTAACATTCGTGCGCTCTCCTACATTGACAAAGTTTGATTCAGGTGTTACTACCAAAGGCTCAAGACCAGAAAGTTTTAAATAACGTGCTTCCATTAGGCAATTTTTGAGACTTTTCTTGGAGAATAATTTTGGGCAACCTCTGCAATCAATTGGATATGCTTTGGGGTTGAACCACAGCACCCCCCAATGATATTCACTAGACTTTCGTCTAGATACTTTTTAATCAAATCCTTCATTTCTTCTGGGGTTTGATCATAAGCTCCAAAGGCATTAGGCAGACCTGCATTAGGGTGAGCAGAGACTAAAACTTCGGTTGTATTTGATAAACGACGCAGATAAGGCAGTAATTGATCTGCCCCTAAAGCGCAATTAAACCCTATACTTAGTAAAGGGATGTGCGAAACCGAAACGGCAAAAGCTTCTACGGTTTGACCAGAAAGCGTTCTTCCGCTGGCATCGGTAATCGTACCACTAATCATCACTGGAATATCCCAGTTATTTTCTTCTTTTAAAATATCTATGGCATAAAGAGCCGCTTTTGCATTTAGGGTATCAAAAACTGTTTCTACTAATAATACATCTGCTCCTCCTTCGACTAATCCTCTTACTTGCTCACTATAAGCTTCGACAAGATCGTCAAAAGTGACTGCGCGAAACCCGGGGTCATTCACATCTGGAGACATACTTGCAGTTCTATTTGTGGGGCCTATTGATCCTGCCACAAAACGAGGCTTGTGTGGGTTTGCATTAGTAAACTCATCTGCAACCTCACGGGCTAATCTAGCCGATTCTACATTGAGTTCGTACACTAAATCTTCCATGGCATAATCTGCCATCCCGATAGAGGTAGAAGAAAATGTATTGGTTTCGACTATATCTGCTCCTGCTTCAAAGTATTCGCGATGTACCGCCTTTATAGCATCTGGCTGAGTAATGGACAATAAATCATTGTTCCCTTTTAGGGGAGAAGGATGATCTTTAAATCGATCTCCACGAAAATCTTCTTCCTCGAATTTATAGGCTTGCAACATGGTTCCCATGGCGCCATCGAGAACTAAGATTTTTTCCGCTAAGGTTTTCTCAATCTTGGTCATTTATATTTTTTCTAAGGCTTGCGCCAAATCGTTTTGAATATCTTCAGGGTGTTCTAGTCCAATAGACAAACGCACCATCCCGTCTGTAATCCCAACTGCTTCTCGGTCTTCAATTGTTAGCTTACTGTGGGTAGTCGAGGCTGGGTGCGTAACTATAGTTCGCGAATCTCCTAGATTAGAAGAAAGGGACAACAGCTTAATGTTATCAAAGAAGTTTCTCCCTGCACTTAATCCGCCTTTTACTTCAAAGGCTATAATGCTTCCCCCTTGACTCATTTGCTTTTTCGCTAATTCATATTGCGGATGCGATTTTAAAAAGGGATACTTTACCCAGTTGATTTTAGGGTGACTTTCTAAAAACTCTGCAACAGTCAAAGCAGATTGACAATGGCGATCTACTCTAACAGGAAGAGTTTCTATACTTTTTGATAAGACCCACGCGTTAAAGGGAGATAATGCAGATCCCGTATTGCGAGCAAAGAGATAAAGTTCTCGAATCAAATCTTTTCTTCCTACAGTTACGCCACCTAAAACTCTTCCCTGACCATCAATCAGTTTAGTTGCAGAATGTATCACTAAATCTGCCCCAAATTTAATGGGTTGTTGTAAGTAAGGTGTAGCAAAGCAATTATCAATCACTAAGATCAAATTGTGCTTTTTAGCAAGCTCCCCTAAAAAAGCGAGGTCTAAAATATCTACCCCAGGATTAGTAGGGGTTTCTGCATAAATGATCTTTGTATTAGGCTGTATTAAAGCTTCGGCCTGCTCTGGATGAGCAACATCGAAATAAGAGGTCTCGATGTTCCATTTTGGTAAAAACTTTGTAAAAGTACTGTGCGTTGATCCAAATACAGAACGTGCAGAAACAATATGATCCCCGCTATCGAGTAAAGCGGCAAAGGTCCCAAAGACTGCTCCCATCCCTGTGGCAAAAGAAACGCCATCTTCGGCGCCTTCCATATCGGCAACTTTTGCGACTAGCTCTGAAGTGTTAGGATTAGTAAAGCGGCTATAAATATTGCGCTGCTTTTCTTCTGCAAATGCGGCACGCATTTCTTCAGCATCTTCAAAAACAAAACTTGAGGTAAGATGCAAGGGAGTAGAGTGCTCTGAAAATTGAGAGCGCTCCATTTGTGTACGAATAGCCTTTGTTTCTAGTTTATGGCTCATACAGCTTTTCCGTTTAGAATGATTGAAAATTGAATATCAGCGATAGAGTCAATCATCTTAGAAACAGAACAATACTTCTCATAAGACAATTTTGCGGCGCGGTTCGCCTTTTCTGGTGTAATGTCTTCTCCTTCTAGGTGAATGGTAATTTCTATGGTATGAAACAAGGCAGGGACTGCTCCTTCTTCTCGTAAACCGTGCACTTCCATTCGCAAACTGTCTGGATTGATTTTTTGTTTGCCTAAAATGGCAACTATATCGATACTACTGCAACCTGCCACGCCCATAAGAACTAATTCCATGGGGCTAATTCCAGCGACTACACCTTCACTTTTTGACTTGTTGTCTAAAATGACAGAGCGTCCCGCTTCGTTGCGAACTTCAAATAAATAATCTTTGTTAATTCTTTCTAAGCTAACTTTCATGGGCTTGCTTTTATTGATTCAAAATTTTTTCTAAAATGCTTTTAACTTTCTTGGGCTCCATTAAAAAAGCGTCGTGACCAAATTCTGATTCAATCACATGGTGTTTTATTTTCACCCCTGCTTTTTGCGCTAATTCTACTGTTTCTAAGTCTTCACTTAATGGAAAAAAGAGATCACTATCAATAGAGATAATATGAATCTCAGACTGAATGTTTTGAATGTTTTCTTCAAAAGACTTTCCATTTCGAGTGATATCAATACTACCTAATAAATGATTCATAGTCTTGTATGCCTGTAGTGAGAAACGCTCTTTGAGTTTATCACCGTGATACATTAACCAGGATTCTACATTAAACACCCCTAGTTCTTTATTGATCGTTCTATTGAACCTAAGTTTAAACGATTGTGGAGTCCTGTAGCACATCATGGCATGCATTCTGGCAATTTCGATTGGTTTGGGACTACTGGCTAAAATTTGCTCTTGGATATAAGCATTCGCTATAATCCAGTCAGAAGATTTCCAATCTCCCCCAATAGGGATCATTTTTTGAATAAACTTAGGGCTTAAAGCGGCCATTTCCCAAGCAATCCCCGCCCCTATAGATCCTCCGATAAGGGTGTGCACTTTTTTAATGCCTAATTGGCGAAGCCCAGCAATAAAATATCCTGCAACTGTACCAGTATGCCAATGCTGAAAGTCATCAATAAAATGACCATCATAGCCATTACCGGGAATATTAAAACAAATGATCGCATAGACATTGGTGTCAATGGTTTTATGCGCTCCAATCAAATCATTCCACCAACCCTCTGAACCAGTAACACACGAATTTGCTGTGAGTGGGTGATTAATCACAATCACAGGTGCAGAGAGATAATCTTGCCCAAAATGCTGGTAACTTAATACCTGCCCGTTTGTTAAGCGGAGTTTTTGCAATTCGTTATGGACAAGGGTTTCTTGCATCTTTTATAAATTAAAGGCAGTTTTTACCGCTTCTACTTGGTCTAATTTCTCCCAGGTGAATAACTCCACCTCAATTTGTTTTGTTCCACTATAAGGAGAGGTAAAGGTTTTTGTGACAGTTTCTGGAGTTCTTCCCATATGGCCATAAGCAGCTGTTTCAGCATAAATGGGGGTTCTCAATTTTAAACGTTGTTCAATCCCATAAGGTGTTAAGTCAAAAATACTTTTGACTTTTTCAGCAATCTGCCCATCTGTTAAAGCAACATTAGACTTTCCATAAGTGTTTACTGCAATAGAAGTAGGCTCTGCTACTCCGATGGCATAACTTAATTGCACTAACAGCTCATCTGAAATTCCAGCAGCCACAAGGTTTTTGGCAATATGACGTGCAGCATAGGCTGCACTGCGGTCAACTTTACTGGGATCTTTCCCGCTAAAAGCGCCCCCACCGTGACCACCTTTTCCGCCATAGGTATCGACAATAATTTTACGACCTGTTAAACCTGTATCTCCATGAGGTCCGCCGATAACAAACTTCCCTGTAGGGTTGATATGGTAAGTGATCTTATCATCAAAAAGCGCTTGAATACGTGCTGGTAATAGTGCTTTTACCCTAGGGATCAACACCTCAATAATGTCTTGCTTTATTTTTGCGAGCATGCGATCATCATCTTCGTCAAATGGGTCGTGCTGTGTAGAAATGACAATAGTATCAATACGAATAGGGGTATCATTATCGTCATACTCAAGCGTTACTTGCGATTTTGCATCTGGTCGCAAATAGGTAATGTCTTTATTTTCTCTTCTAAGTGCGGCTAATTCTATCAATAGCTTGTGTGATAAATCTAGCGCTAGGGGCATATAATTATCTGTTTCGTTTGAGGCATAGCCAAACATGATTCCTTGATCACCCGCTCCCTGTGATTTTTTATCTTCTTTATCCACCCCTTGATTTATGTCTTGAGACTGCTCGTGAATTAAGGAAATCACTCCACAAGAATCCCCAGAGAATTGGTATTCTCCTTTGGTATAACCAATTTTATTAATGGTGTCTCTTGCAATTTTTTGTACATCGAGATAAGTAGAACTTTTAACTTCTCCTGCTAAGACCGTCTGTCCAGTAGTCACAAGGGTTTCGCACGCAACTTTACTTTCTGGGTCAAATGCAAGAAAATTATCAATTAATGCATCACTGATTTGATCTGAGATCTTGTCTGGATGTCCTTCGCTTACAGATTCTGAGGTAAAAAAATAGGCCATTTTAATTTGCTTTCTGGAAGGATTTTGAAGATTACTTCTCTTAATGAAAGCAATTCTGTTTTAGCATTTTTTTTTCGAGGTGTGCAATCAGTCAAATCCTTCCTCGTTATTTATGCTGCAAATATATTTCTTTTTTTGACTACTCAAAAAAATTAACAGGACATCTTTTTATCCTCGCTAGGGTCAAAATACTTTTATCTTCCAAAAAAAGAGCCTATTTTTAATAGCTGTTAAGTAGCAACCATAAAATAAAATCAACAGAACATGCATATTGCCATAGCCGGTAACATTGGTGCCGGAAAAACAACCCTGACTAAACTACTTTCGAAACATTACCGCTGGCAAGCTCACTATGAAGAGGTGCTCAAGAATCCTTATCTAGATGATTTTTACCACGAAATGGAACGCTGGTCATTTAATTTACAGATCTATTTCCTCAATAGCCGTTTTGGGCAACTTTTAGAGATCAAAAAAAGTGGTAAAAAAGTCATTCAAGACAGAACGATATATGAAGACGCTCACATATTCGCGCCCAACCTACATGCGATGGGACTATTAACAAAAAGGGATTTCGAAAATTATCAATCCTTATTTAACTTAATGGAAACACTTGTTACCGCACCAGATCTAATGATTTATTTACGCAGTAGCATCCCTAATTTAGTTGATCAAATTCATCGCCGTGGAAGAGAGTATGAAAACTCTATTAGCATCGATTACCTAAGTCGATTAAACGAACGCTATGAGGCGTGGATACACAATTATGACAAAGGTAAATTACTCATCATCGATGTTGACGACCTCAACTTTGTCGATAAGCCAGAGGATTTAGGCAAAATTATAGAAATGATAGACGCAGAAATAAACGGTCTATTTTAAACATAAAAAAAAGCGGATCAAATGATCCGCTTTTTTTTGAACTAGACGCTCGTTTTACTCTTCTTCTTTTTTGATGTTAATCTTAACATCTTTCATTTCTTCAACAGCAGCTTGAATTTCTTCTTCTGTGCCAGAAATGACTTTTTCTTCAACTACAGTTTCTCCGTTTTCAGTAGTTGTGGTTTTTATAACAGCTTCCATTTGTCCTTGATCATCAGCATTTACTTCAACGCGAATCTCTTTGCGGACTTCTTCTTTAACTAACTCTGTTTGTGGTGCAGCATGTGAACCTAATAAAGGGGCAATCACAAGACCTACAAGACAAGTTAATTTGATCAAAATATTCATTGAAGGACCAGAAGTGTCTTTAAATGGATCTCCCACAGTATCTCCAGTAACGGCTGCTTTGTGAGCATCAGACCCCTTAAAGGTCATTTCTCCGTTAATCTCTACACCTGCTTCAAAAGATTTTTTAGCGTTGTCCCATGCACCACCAGCATTGTTCTGGAAGATCGCCCACATTACACCACTTACACATACTCCAGCCATATAACCACCTAATGGTTCTGCACCAAACACTAACCCAATAAAAATAGGTGTAATAATGGTAATTAAACCAGGCAATAACATTTCTTTCAAGGCAGCTTTTGTTGAAATGTCAACACATTTAGCATACTCTGGAGTTCCTTTCCCTTCCATAATTCCAGGGATTTCTCTAAACTGGCGACGAACCTCTTCTACCATTTCCATGGCTGCTTTTCCAACTGATTCCATAGCAAGGGCTGAAAAGACTACTGGGATCATTCCTCCTACAAATAACATGGCTAAAACATCTGCTTTAAAAATATTGATACCGTCAATACCTGTAAAGGTTACATAAGCAGCAAACAATGCAAGAGCAGTTAATGCGGCAGAGGCAATGGCAAACCCTTTCCCTACTGCTGCTGTTGTATTTCCTACTGAATCTAAAATATCTGTTCTCTCGCGAACTTCTGGAGCAAGCTCACTCATTTCTGCTACTCCCCCAGCATTATCTGCAATAGGACCAAAAGCATCAATTGCTAATTGCATCGCCGTAGTGGCCATCATCGCAGAGGCTGCAAGAGCAACACCATAGAATCCTGCTAACTCATAAGACCCATAAATTGCTGCTGCAAATAGAATTACAGACATTAAGGTAGACTTCATTCCAACAGCTAATCCAGCAATAATATTAGTTGCTGCTCCGGTTGAACTATTTTGTACAATATCTAATACGGGCTTTTTCCCTAAACTTGTATAGTAAGCGGTTACCATAGAAATTAATGCTCCTACAGCAAGACCGATACAAGCCGCCCAGAATACATTCATAGATGGAATTGCTTTATTTCCTTCACCAAAGAAATTCATGGTCAATGTTTCAGGTAACATCCAGTCAATAAGGAAATAACTGGCAATTAAAGTGATGATGATAGACGCCCAGTTACCTTGATCTAGTGCTGCTTGCACTTTGGCTTCTTTGGCATTATTATCCGAGATTTTCACCATTAATGTACCGATAATAGAAGCTAAAATCCCTACACCTGCAATTACTACAGGAAGCAAAATAGGCCCCATATTATTGAAGGCATCTGTATATTGTCCATTAGCAGACATATCTCGAATAACATAGTTTCCTAACACCATTGCAGCAAGAACGGTAGCGACATAAGAACCAAATAGATCTGCTCCCATACCAGCAACATCACCCACATTATCTCCTACATTATCTGCAATTGTCGCAGGGTTTCTAGGGTCATCTTCTGGAATTCCTGCTTCAACTTTCCCTACAAGGTCAGCACCTACATCGGCAGCTTTGGTATATATACCTCCTCCTACACGAGCAAATAAAGCAATGGACTCTGCCCCTAAAGAGAAACCAGCTAGGGTTTCGAGAACGATCGTCATATTGTCATAAAAGCTTCCTTCTTGTCCCATAAATTGTCCAATGAAGAACATAAACAATAAGGTAAGACCTAAAACAGCTAATCCTGCAACTCCTAAGCCCATTACGGTTCCACCGCCAAAAGATACTTGAAGTGCTTTAGGTAAACTTGTTTTTGCTGCTTGAGCAGTTCTAGCATTTGCTTCTGTTGCGATTCGCATTCCGATGTTTCCTGCAAAAGCAGAAAAAACCGCTCCTAAAATAAATGCAGGTACAATCATCCAGCTTGTTGTATCAACTAAGATCGATACCCCGTAAAGTGCAATTGATGCAATTACAACAAAAACAAAAAGCAATCTGTATTCAGCATTTAAAAAAGCTAAGGCTCCTTCTTTGATAGCGGTAGAGATTTCTACCATACGCTCATTTCCTGCATCTTGCTTTCTTACCCAACTGGCGCGAATCAGCATGTAGGCTAAACCTAAAACTGATAATAAAAGAGGGACATAAATAATATTAGCTTCCATAAAGAATTTTTATAATTTTAAAAAACTACGCGAAACTAACGAAAAAGTTTCGGAAAGTTAAAAATCTTATCGATTTCTTATTTATACATCACTTTTTTAACAGCTTTAATCACGTCATCGCTATTTGGTAACCACTCTGCTAAAAGAACTGGTGAGAAAGGAGCAGGGGTGTCTGCTGTATTAATTTTCTCAATCGGTGCATCTAAATAGTCAAAAAGTTGACTTTGTACTTGATAGGTTATTTCTGTCGCAACATTACCAAATGGCCATGCTTCTTCAAGAATAACTAAACGGTTTGTTTTCTTCACGGACTCCATAATGGCGTCGTGATCCATAGGTCGAACGGTTCTTAAATCGATGATCTCGCATTCGATCCCTTCTTTTGCTAATGCATCTGCAGCTTTGTAGGCCTCTTTAATGATTTTTCCAAAAGACACTATGGTAACATCTGTTCCTTTTCGTTTGATATCTGCTACACCGATTGGTAAGATGTATTCATCTTCTGGCACTTCTCCTTTATCCCCATACATTTGTTCAGACTCCATAAAGATCACAGGATCCTCGTCGCGAATGGCTGCTTTTAACAAGCCTTTTGCATCATAAGGATTTGAAGGAACAATTACTTTAAGTCCAGGACAATTTGCATACCAGCTTTCAAAAGCTTGAGAGTGTGTAGCAGCTAATTGACCTGCAGATGCTGTGGGTCCTCTAAAGACAATAGGACAAGGAAATTGTCCTCCAGACATCTGTCTAATTTTAGCAGCATTATTGATGATTTGATCAATCCCTACTAATGCAAAGTTAAAGGTCATAAATTCGATAATAGGTCGATTCCCAGTCATGGTAGAACCCACACCGATACCGGCAAATCCTAACTCTGAAATTGGGGTGTCGATTACGCGTTTTTCACCAAATTCGTCTAGCATCCCTTTTGATGCCTTGTAAGCACCATTGTATTCTGCGACTTCTTCTCCCATGAGATAGATACTTTCGTCTCTTCTCATTTCTTCTGTCATTGCTTGAGCAATTGCTTCTCTAAACTGTATTGTTTTCATGCAAATTATGATATGTGCGCAAATTTAAGATTTTCGTAGCATATGCGTTTAATTTATATCATATAATTCACTTGGTTTTTTAGACAGAAAGAGAAAGCCTTTGACCGAAATTCGTTTTCTTTGCAATAAGAATGTTATATCAACCATGGTTCTAGTCGAATTAGCTATAAAAGGAATCTCCTATAGTCAGGCCCAAAGCGGAGCCTATGCCCTTATTTTAAGCGAGGTAGAAGGAAACCGAAACCTACCTGTAATCATAGGCGCATTTGAAGCGCAATCCATCGCAATTGGACTAGAAAAAGAAATCAATCCTCCCCGCCCTATTACCCACGATTTGATGGCACAGTGTTTTGAGCGCTTTAAAATTGTGGTAAAACAAATCATCATTCACAAATTAGTGGATGGGGTGTTTTACTCTAGCCTGATTTGTGAAAGAGATGAAATAGAAGAAATTGTAGATGCGCGAACCTCAGACGCTGTGGCACTTGCTATTCGCTTTCACGCACCTATTTTTACCTATGAAAACATCTTAGCAAAAGCTGGCTACACAGAAGGCAAAGGAGAAAATAAGGGTACAGGAAAAACAGATGAAGACTGGATCAAAAACTTTATCCAGGAGCAGAATCCTCAAAAAAATATGATCAATGACCTTCCTAAAGTCGAAACAAAAGAATTAAAAAAACTATTGGCGACTTTAGTCAAAAAAGAAGATTATGAAGCTGCCGCTAAAGTGAGAGACGAACTCACTAAACGCGGAGAAATAGACGAATAAAGCTAGTTTATTAACCACATTTTTGAATAACTATTTTAGTGTGCTTTCCATTTGAAATGCGGAAGTAATTATTTTTGATACAAACTCATAACAATGCAGCAATATTTAGACCTTATTCGACACATTAAAGCGAACGGCCTTACAAAAACAGATCGCACTGGAACTGGCACGCAAAGTGTCTTTGGTTACCAAATGCGCTTTGATTTATCAAAGGGTTTTCCCATGGTCACCACAAAAAAGCTCCATCTTAAATCCATCATTCACGAGCTATTATGGTTTTTAAAGGGAGACACTAATATTGCTTACTTAAAAGAAAATGGAGTTCGGATCTGGAATGAATGGGCAGATGAAGAAGGCAACCTGGGACCAGTTTATGGGCACCAGTGGCGCAATTGGAATAGCGAAGGTCTAGACCAAATCAAAGAAGTGATCAACACCATTAAAACTAATCCCGATAGTCGTCGCATGCTTGTTTCTGCATGGAACCCTAGTGTTTTACCGGATACCAGCGTAAGTTTTGCTGAAAATGTTGCAAATAACAAGGCGGCACTTCCACCCTGTCATGCTTTCTTCCAATTTTATGTAGCAGACGGGAAGCTATCCTGTCAACTCTATCAACGCAGTGCAGATGTGTTTTTAGGGGTGCCATTTAATATTGCATCATATGCATTACTTACCCTTATGATGGCGCAAGTTTGTGACTTAGAGGCAGGAGATTTTGTCCACACCTTTGGCGATGCACATATTTACACTAATCATAAAGAGCAGATTGAATTGCAATTAAGCAGAAGCCCAAAAACGCTGCCAACCATGAAGATGAATCCAGAAGTAAAAGATCTTTTTGCTTTCACCTATGATGACTTTGAGTTACTGGACTACAATCCACATCCACTAATTAAAGGGAGTGTTGCTATTTAAAGCAGTGCATCGATTATTTTAAAGAAAGTAGTGATATCCTCTTGAGTGTTGTAATGATGTACAGCAACCCTCACTCCTTCACCTCTTTTAATACAACGCACATTTTTTTCAAGTAAACCACGGTAGACACTATCATTTATTTGAAGATTGTAAATAGACGAATGTGCAGATCTCTGGGCAATTTCTTCAGATAAAAGTTCCCGATTTTTTAATTCCTCAAACATCCTTTTCGACAGTTGTTTCTTATACTGGATTAACTTTGGGAAATCTGCAGCCATAATTTGCTTTAAAGAAAAACTTAAACTCCCCACAGATTTGACAGAAAGTTGACCACGATCATAGGTTGCAGCAAGCTTTTCTTGTGAAATATTCAAATGGGAGAGTAAACTGGGTTTTACCATTGCATAGCCCGTACCATACCCGGCCAGTAGCCACTTATAAGAACTCCCAAAGATGGCATCGACAGGACTTTCACGCAGCGAAAAAATCTCGGCCCCTAAAAACTGTGTCCCATCAATCAAGATAATAAGTGAAGGAAAAGCTTTCTTTATTCTTGACAAGGAGGCAAAATCAAAATACAAACCAGAGGTGTACTGAATTGCACTTAGGGTTAAAACCGCGTATGAATTATTCTGCAATTCTTCCCATACTGTATTTTCAACCGTAGCAGAAACAGGAAGTTTTTTAGCGAAAAAACCTAAGTCATCAACTATGCCGGTAAGTGAGGGATACTCATCTTCTAAAACTAAAAAACGAAAGTCACGCGGCAGATGCAGCAAGAAATTTTGAAAAGCAGAAGAAAAATTAGCCGCAATAAATGTCGTCGCTTTCTCTGCTCCAGCAAACTGCGCTAAAACAGTTTGCGCTTCGTCAAAATACTTTTTTTCTGTAATGGTTTTATAAGCATCGCCTTGTTCTAAATAGGTGACATCATCTGCGGCTCGCCATGTCAACAAAGAAGAAGAAAGCGGTGCAGTGTAAGCTGTATTGAAATACAAACAGCTTTCTA
>JBELLO010000031.1:0-15130 GCA_042096495.1 Candidatus Arcticimaribacter sp. | reverse complement strand
ATTTTCCGGCTTCGCCGTCATGAGAAATAAAGCCATTAAAAAGATAAGCTTGGTAACGCAAGGCAAGTCCATCTAATCTTCCTGCTACTCCAATCCCGATTTCTCTCCAGGTAGTTGGAACGATTTTATTGTCCATGCTGGGACGCTCTACCCCGTTAAAGGTGGTAGGTTCGTGAAATTCATTGATGATTCCCATAGGGACTAACATTAATCCTGCTCTAATATTGACAGCGTTTGCAATAGAATAGTTAACAAAGGCTTGTTCAACATAAACTTCTTTAACGTGTTCGTATTCTATCTCTGTTACAAACTGCACTCTATCGTCAAACTTATACCCAAACAGCATTACTAACCTTTGTACATCTAATTCTCCGTTTAAATTGTTTGGTTGATTGTAAAGAATCTCTCCATAGCCACCTATGGTAACTCCCTGTGGGATGCCACTTAAATTACTAAGGATTCTTTGGTACCCATTAATTTGAAGGCTTTGCGCCAAAGAATCTGCAGCAGTAGTACTTTGATTTAAAGTAGTTTGTTGGGCAGACAGGTTAGCAAAATTTAATAGTGAAAAGATAAGAATGATATAAAGACTCTTCATTTATATTTATTTAGACTTGTTTTAAATAACGCTGCAAATATAAATCCTGAAAGTTAAATAGCAAAGCCTATTTAGAATAATTTTAAATAAAATCACTTCCATGACTTTTCCTTAATTACAATTGCTTTTTGAGAATAGGTTGAGCTTAATAGTGAGGAAATTTTATTATAACTTTTTGTTAATAAAATTTATTGAATAGCATTTAAAATACGATTATTTTTGCTCTGGTTAGAACAATAACATTCAACCACACAAGACTATATTTTAATTAAAAACTATTTATGAAAAAGTTACTTTTTTTGACATTTGTTCTCGTATCTAGCTTTGGTTTAGCCCAAACAGATGCTGCGACAGAAATTTCATCTGACACAATTTTAGACGTTGATCTAGAGGAAATTGTGGTGACTTCAGGGGTAATTGACATTGCTGAAGTTCGTAAGACACCTATTGCTTTGAGTACCATTTCTGCTCAAGATGTGGCGTTGAAAGTGGGGAACCTCGAATTCCCAGAGATTATGGCAAAAACACCCGGTGTTTATGCAACTAAACAAGGAGGTGGATATGGTGATAGCCGTATTTCTCTTCGTGGTTTTGATCAAAGGAACACTTCTTTCCTTATCAACGGGCAACCGGTGAATGATATGGAAAACGGTTGGGTTTACTGGTCAAACTGGCAAGGATTAACCGATATCACTTCAGGGATTCAAATTCAACGTGGTTTAGGGGCGTCTAAATTGGCAGTTCCTTCTGTAGGAGGTACCGTTTCTATTTTAACTAAGAGTGCTGACAAGGCGCAAGGTGGATCAATCACTCAAATGATTGGTAATGATGGTTACATCAAAACAACTGCTGCTTACAACACCGGTGTAAATGAGAAAGGCTGGTCTTCTTCTTACTTATTGACAAAATGGTCTGGAGATGGATACATCTACAACACTAAAGGGGAAGGATGGACTTATTTTGCAGCGGTAGGATATACACCAGAAGGGTCAAAAAGTAAATTTAACTTTTCCTTCTTGGGCGCTGGACAATGGCACCACCAACGTGATGTTTGGGTATCGATTCGCGATTACCAAAACTTTGGGGAAGAAGGAATTGATAGAAGATGGAATACTAATGGGGGTACTTTGAATGGTGAAGAGTACAATATGAGAAGAAACTTCTACAACAAGCCATTAGCAACTTTTAACTGGGATTATAAAATCTCTGATAATATTGAGCTAAACACTTCTTTATACGGTTCTGCTGGTCGTGGTGGAGGAACTGGTCCTCGTGGAAACTACTACAGAAATTCTACAGCAAACATTTTACCTTACCGTCAAGATTTAACAGAGCATTACCTAGAAAATGGAAATGGTGCCCGTGACGCAAACGGATTTATCAACTTTGATGCTGTAGTGGCAAACAACAGATCTACTACAGATCCTTATACTGGTGGTCTTGCTCGAAATAACTTTGATGGTTTACGTATTGGATCAAACGGTTTCAATGATGATGGAGTAAATCGCGCAATCTTAATGCGTAGAGCTTCTATGAATTCACATGACTGGATTGGTGGAATTTCTAACTTAAATATCACTTCTGGGAATATGCGTTACTCTCTTGGAATCGATTTACGTAAATACACTGGTTACCACTACCGTGTTGTAAACGATTTAATGGGATTAGACGGATACTATTCAACTGGAAACAAAAACAGTGCTGGACAAATTATCGAAACTACCATCGAAGCTAGTCCATTTAAAGACACTGGAATCCGTGGACCAAAAATCGATTATTACAACATCGGTCATGTAGGATGGCAAGGTGTGAATGCATTAGCTGAATACTCTGCAGATAAAATCACTGCAGTATTACAAGCGGGTCTTTCAAACCAATCTTTCCAACGTGAAGATTTATTTGATCAACCAACTAATCCATTATCTGAAGTTCAAAATCAAGGTGGTGGATATGTTAAAGGGGGAGCTAACTACAACATCAACGAGAATTCAAATGTATTTTTTAATACTGGATACATCTCTAGACAACCTCAATTTGGTGCTGTTTTTCCAGGATATGCAAATGATATTAACCCAGATTTACAAAACGAAACCATTACCTCTTTTGAATTAGGATATGGATATATTTCTAACAGCTTTAGAATTAATGTGAATGCATATTCTACTGTATGGGGGAACCGTTTTGTTCAAAGAAGTTTATCTAACCAGCAAGGAGTAGATGGTTTCGCGCAATTCAAAGACATCGACGTAGTTCACAACGGACTTGAGATCGAGGGTACTTGGAAGCCAACTGGAGCAACTAAAGTACGTGGTATGCTTTCTATCGGAGACTGGAAATACACTAAGAACTTCGAGGCTGCTTTATTTGATGAAAATCAAGTTCAAGTGGGGACAGGAACACTTTATACAAAAGATGCTAAAGTGGGAGATGCTGCACAATTTACAGCTAACTTAGGGGTAGATCACAGAATTGGAAATCTTAACCTAGACTTAGATTACAGATTTGTAGACGGTTTATATGCAGACTACAGTATTACGGACTCTGCCTTTACTCAAGCAGATAACCAAGGAGCATTAAAGTTACCTTCTTATGGTCTTGTTGACTTTGGGGCTACTTACTACTTCTGGTCTGGATGGAGTTTACGTATGAACATCAACAACCTTTTTGATACTACGTATATCGCAGAATCTAACTCTAACATCCACGCGACAGCTTCGTCTGAAACTTGGAATGGTATTGATACATCAAACTCAGTTTGGTTTGGATTTGGAAGAACATGGAATATGTCACTTAAGTACAGATTCTAAACACTTTAATAAAAGGGACTTCGGTCCCTTTTTTTTGCTTTATGATGAAAAAAATTATTTTACTTGTATTCCTTATCCCTATGTTTAGCTTTGCTGACTGGGGTAAAACAGGTCACCGTGTTATTGGCGAAATTGCTTCGATGAATTTAACGCCAGAAGCAGCAGCAGCAGTGAAGGATTTATTAGAAGGAAGATCCATCGCACGTATAGGAACATGGGCAGACGAGATTCGTTCTAACCCTGATTATGACAAATACACCATTTGGCATTATGTCAATCTACCTTTAGATAAAAAGTATGAAGAAGTAGAACACAAAGGCGATAATGTGGTTAAAGCCATTAACCTTTGTATTGAAGGTTTGAAAAATACCGCAAGTACTCAAGAGGAAAAAGCCTTTTACCTAAAATACTTGATCCACTGTTTAGCAGATCTTCATCAACCCTTGCATGCTGGACGTGCAGAAGATAAAGGGGGGAATTCGATCTACTTAAAATACTTTGGTAGAAAAACCAACCTTCACCGAGTTTGGGACACTAATATCATTGAAGATTATGGGATGTCCTATACAGAATTAGCCCAGAATTTAATGGGGCGTAATAACGCTCCAGTTACCATTGGTACGGCAGAAGATTGGGCGAATGAATCTCATCAAGAAGTCGCTAAAATTTACAGCGAAGTAGAAGAGGGGCAAAACCTAGGTTATTTATATAACTACAACAATCTTCCTTTAGTAAAAGATAAATTGTACAAAGCCGGAATTCGTTTAGCCGCAGTGTTAAATGATATTTTTAAGACATAAAACAGCCGTTTTAAGCCAAAGCAAAACAGCTTCTATTCATTTGATTAGAAGCTGTTTTTTTTATATTGTAAATGGATTACTATTAAGCCAAAAAGCGTTTTCTTACCCCAGGATCATCCCCGCCATAGTCGCAGACATTAAAGAGACTAAAGTTCCTCCTAAAACAGCTTTTAGACCTAATTCTGATAAGTTTTTATGTTGAGAAGGAGCAAGGATACCTATCCCACCTATTTGAATCCCGATAGAAGAAAAATTGGCAAAGCCACACAGGATAAAGGTGGACATCACGATTGACTTTTCGTACATCAAGTGCATGCTGTTCCCCATATTTTTTAAATCGGCTAATTGCACATAGGCGACAAATTCGCTGGCCGCTAGTTTGATCCCTAAAAGTTGACCGACAAGGGTCATATCTTCTTTGGCTACGCCTATTAACCACATTAATGGTGCAAAAAGATAGCCTAAGATAAATTCGATGGTCAATTCACTATAAGGCGTGTTTGATGCGATCACATCATTCAATCCTATCCAGCCTCCTAAACCACTTAAAGCATCGTTCACTAAAGCGAGTAAGGCGACAAAGACCAATAGCATCGCCCCAACATTCACGGCAAGTTTTAAGCCCTGGGTAGTTCCATTTGTAATGGCGGCTAAGATGTTGCTGCCAAACTCTTGGTTTTCGATTTTAGTTCCACTAAGATGATCTACTACCCCCACTGGCGGTACAAGGATACGAGAAAATGCCACTGCTCCTGGAGCAGCCATAACAGAGGCAGCAATTAGGTGTTTTGTAATGATGATACGTTGTACGGGATCATCACCACCCAGAAAGCCCACATAGGCCGCGAGTACACTACCCGCCACTGTGGCCATACCACCCACCATAACGAGATAGATTTCTGAGCGTTCCATTTTATCTAAATAGGCTTTGATCAATAAAGGCGCTTCAGTTTGACCTAAAAAGATGTTTCCTGTTAAGGAAAGACTTTCTGCCCCACTAATATCGACCAGCTTGCGAAGCGCTAAAGCCAAGAAGCCCACAATCTTTTGAATTACCCCTAAATAATATAGGACAGAGGTAACCGCAGAGAAGAATAAAATCACCGGCAGTACTTGAAAAGCGAAAATATAGGCGGTTTTTGTCAAGTCAACAATCTCCCCAAAAAGGAAGGTACTTCCCGCAAGGGTATATTCAATCACTTTGATGAAAAAGCCCCCTAGTTGTTCAAATAAACCTTGAATAAAAGGAACTTTTAAGATGCAAATTCCAATGAATAATTGTGTGGATAAAGCCAAAATAACTGTTTTCCACGGAATGTTTTTACGGTTACTACTTGCTCCAAAAGCAATGATTAAGAGCACAATAATACCCATACAACCTTTAAGGATAGAAGTAAGGGTTATTCCATTTGAGGGGATAAATTCCATGTGAGTTTTTCAAATAAAGATGATTCAATAAAAATAGTCATAAAGGGACAAGATACAATCTTGCTTTTTTTTATTGAAAGAAAAAAGCAATTAACTGGTTTATTCAATTGCCCTAATAATTTGTATATTATATAAAACTATATAATATGATAAAACTCGAGAAAGTCATACAGGATTTTGAAATGGCCACTGCGCAATTAAAAGAAACAGGAACTTGCATTACAATATTTGGATCTGCACGAACAGATCCTTCTCATCAGCATTATCAAGATACCGTTTTTATGGCTAAGGAGTTAGCCCAAGCGGGTTATGGGATCATTACTGGCGGTGGGGGTGGAATCATGGAAGCTGGGAATAAGGGCGCTTTTTTAGGGAAAGGAACTTCTGTGGGTTTGTCAATTTTTTTGCCTTTTGAAACCTGTGCTAATGATTATGTCGATAACCCGGTGGGGTTTAATTATTTCTTTGCCCGCAAAGTGATCTTTGTCAATTATAGCTCTGCCTTTATTATTGCTCCTGGGGGAGTGGGAACCCTTGATGAATTCTTTGAGATTTTTACCCTTATGCAAACAGGAAAAATCAAAAAGCGCCCCATTGTTTTATATGATTCTTCTTACTGGGCTTCCCTGTTGCAACAATTAGAAAAGATGAAGGGTTATACCATATCTCCAGAAGATATGGATTTAGTAGAGATTATAGACGATCCTCAAAAAGTAGTGGACTATTTAAAGCAACACACAAAAAGCAAATAAGACTTATTTTAGTTAACTTGATGTCAAATCAATTTTATTAAGCCATGAAAAGAAGAACGTTTTTAAAGAATACAGCTGCGGCAAGTCCTCTCTTGACCGTTCCTGTCAATTGGATAAGAGATCTTTTAGAAGATAAAACGTTGAGCTCGATTGGACTTCAATTATTTTCTTTACCACAACTGTTGCAACAAGACCTAAAAAAGGGAATTGAAATGATTGCTTCTATGGGCTATGATGAGATTGAACTCTTTGGTCCTTATCCGTTTAGTGTTACTGCAGCGAAAGAGCGATGGGCAGAAGTCACTCGCCCCTTTGGAGGAATAGAAAGTGGTTATTTTAGGCAAAGCCAAAAAGATTTCAAACAGCTCGTTCAAGAGAATAATTTAAAAGTATCCTCTTTCCATACAGATCTTCAAACGCTCGAACAAAAGATAGATGAACTTTGTGATGCCGCTAATGATCTAGGGGCCTCTTATCTTGTTCTGCCATCCATCCCAGCGGAAAGAAGAACGTCTTTAGACGATTATAAACGCATGGCGGCTACCTTTAATACAATAGGAGAGGAGGCAAAGAAAAGAGGCGTTCGATTTGCGTACCACAACCACGGTTATGGCTGGGTTGAAAAGAATGGACAGCGCCCCATGGATATCATTTTTAACGAAACTGATCCCAGCACTGTTTTTTTTGAAATGGATGTGTTCTGGACTGCTGCGGCTGGGGTAGATATAATAGCATGCTTAAACAATCATGCCAATCGTTATCATTTGATGCATTTAAAAGACATGAAAGAAGCAGTGCGTTTTAAAACAAATGGCGAAGATTCCAGGGAATGGTTTAGTTTATTTCCAGCAATTACTTCTTGTGGAAACGGCGTTTTAAACTTGAAAGAAATCGTTAAAACAGCCCAAAAAAATGGAGTAAAACATTTTTTTGTGGAACAAGATATTGCGCCACAACCTAGGGTATCCCTTCAGCAAAGTCACCACTATCTCGATCAAATCTAATTCAAAAATCGATTTTAGCTTTTCTTACTCAAGTGTAAATTAAATCCATAAACTTGGTGTAGAAAAGCCGCCATAAAAGTGAGTACAATTGATTTTTGAGCGATTACTTGTAGCATAAGATCTTCTTCGCTATAGATTTTTCCAGGACCAATCTGTGGTCCAAAAAAGATAATTCTTAAGTAAGCAAAAAGCACGATACAAAAGGCGACATACCCTAGAACATAGCTGTTGCTAAGAGCGCTAGAATGATAGATTGTAAGACTGTGAAGAATGCATAGAAAAAAGAGGGTTAGAAAAGCATAATTGGCAAAAAACACATGTGCCTCAAAATGAAGATCATGTGGTACAAATCCAACTCCAGCATAAAAGAATCCTGCGAGTAATCCCACTGGCATAGTCATTCTAGCATAGAAGATTGATTTGCCAGTGTCTTCCATAAGCGGAAAGACCTTTTTAAAGTGAAAGTAAAAAAGCATTAATGTGATCCCGATTAAAATCAAACTTCCATTGAATAGCAGCATTGATGGGGTGTTGTCTTCTTGAATAATCGCTGGGTTAGTCTCGTCTGTATTTGTTTTTAAACTCCCTAATTCACTCAAGAAATTGTGTGTAAACGAATAGTAGTCAGATTGATAATTGATGATCTCTTTATGAGAACCAGGGTGAATCAAAGCTGCTATAATACAACAAACAAAAAAGATTGAGATTGATACAATGGGGAGCTGGACTAAATATAGTTTTGCTTTCTTCATAAAAGTAATATAGTGTAGTGAGACCTTTAAATAACGAATTATTTAAATGAGAAACGATTAAAAGCCTAAACAGTTTTCTCCCACATTGCTCTTAGGTAGTCAAGGTCTTTTTGAATGCGCGAAATGACCTCTTGTTCGCTGATGCTAAGTTTTGAACGTCCTTTTTCGGCTCCGCCTAATTCATGTTCAACATGCAAAGAAACAGGAACGTTAATTTGGTGCTTTTTGAGCAAAGAAAAATAACGGCTAAAGTCGACCATTCCTTCTCCTAGAGGAACATTGATGATGTTCCATTTGCCATCTACCATACCCCATTTAAAATCTTTGATCACGATGGAATTAATGTAAGGAAGGATGCGTTCTAAGCCCAGCTCCCAACTTTTCCCGCCCTCAACTACGGCATGTCTAATGTCGTATTGACAGCCGATATGTTTCCCTTGAGTGGCTTCAAAAATAGGGAGCAAGTCCCAAACTGGTGCTCCGACATGTTTCCCGGCATGGTTTTGATAGCCTCCAATAAGTCCTAATGTTTTATTTAATTCTTCCAACTCTTTGGCTTGTAAGCCATATAAAGCTTGGCTTTCTTGAATAGGGGTGTCCTCTGGATATTTTAGCCAATCCGTTCTATAATGAGTAATCCCCAAAGAACTAGCGGTTTCTAATACTTTCTTTTGGACGGAGTCATTTGCATCCCACACATTTGTGGTCATCATTTTTACCGCAAGTGAATGTTTTTGCATGGCGGCTACTGCCTTAGGTAAATCAGTAACTACATTTTCTGGAAGTACATGACCTTTAGGTCGAACGGTTAAATCAAGACCATCAAAACCCATTGTCGCCGCTGCGGCAGACATATCGTTATAATCTAAGAATTGTAAATGTTTTGAAAAGAGATGTACAGAAAGTTTTTCTGGTGACTTCGACAAACTGTTGGTTAACCCACTTTGAAAAGACATTAGTGGGACACTGGCCATTCCTAATGCGGAGAGTTGTGTGAATTCTCTTCTAGAGTAGTTTTTTGATTGCTTTGACATAGCTCAATTTTAATTCAAACTAATATAAACAATCAGGTAATCCTTTTCTAATTTTTGCAGCATTATGTATAGCTAGGATGGCAAAAGGCTAAGCTGTTTTAGTTGTGCTTGTTATTTTCTTGAAGTTATTTTTATGTAGTTTACGCAATAGCCAGATGCTTTACTTATTTGCTTAAAAGTCAACCTTCCCTTTTCAATCGAATTACTAGTTTGTTTCGTTTTTATTGTATGATTTTTTCCAGTTTTAAGAGCGTATAAAGAATTTGAACATGACATGTTTTACTGGATAAGATACTAGCGAATACAAGTCATTGCAAATGCGGATAGTTTTAAATTCTCTTCTAAAGTTGTTTTTGATTGTATGATATATTTGAATTTTAATTTGCAGAGAAACTGGCGATAAAGTGCTAAATCCAATAGCTGGCAGTAGAGATGCAGTAGTGATATATTGATCATGATTTGTGTTATTCAATAATATAATTAATAAATTTAAGTGTTAAAAACTATTAATATTAGTTTATTAAACTGAAGATAAACTCAAATAAATTAATAGTGAAAAACATTTTTGACCATAAATCAAATGTCTAAAAAGGAAATCATACAGATTGTTGTCTTGTTTATTACCGCATTGGTCGTTTTTAATCTTTTAAAAAAATAAAATGAGGCTGTTAATATTCTTATTACTCATTCCGAATTTTTTGATTGCACAAAATGTAAACGAGGAAATTGCTGCCTTAAAAGATTCTATTATACTCTTTAAAAATAGTAATCCAGATAAATCTATTTTTTATGGTTTTGAAGTAATAGCTATGGCTGATTTTAATTATCCTACTAAAGATCTTGTATCTGTTCATAATCATATAGGAGAAATTTTATTTAATAGAAACTTAGATGCAGAAGCCCTCCGTTTTTATAATCAATCCCTAAAATTATTTGAAGCTATCCCGAAAAATAAACGGAAAGAAAAGAAAATAAAATTCCTTCCATGGATACTTGTTAATATTGGTAATGTCTATTTCAAGAATAATAATTTTGCAAAAGCCAAAGAGAAATATTTAGAAGCTGAAGTGAATTTCAAATTGTATGATAATAAAATAATGCAGTCACAAGGAATTGCTACGATCAATGACAACCTTGCCCTAATTGCACTTGAAAATAATAATTTCAATGAAGCACAAGATCACTTTAATAGTTCCTATCTGTTAAGAAAAAAAGCCAATAAAACTGAAGACATTATCTATTCTCATTTAGGTTTTCTTAAAGTTAGTATGGCAAAGGATAATCTGTTTAAAATAAATTTTCATTTTGCTGAAATTGAAAAACTATTTGAATTAGATAAAATCAAATACACACCAAAAGAACTCTCAACAAGTATTTTACTAAGAAATTACGGTTATGCTTATAGTCTTATGGGGGATTATTATAAGACTAAGGAGAATTATGTTACCGCTATTGATTATTATAAACAAGCTTCAAATCTCTTAGAGAAATTTCCAGTAGAATTACCCGTACTTCAGGTGAATATAGCAGAATCTTACTTGGCACTTAATATGATAGAAAAAGCCATGTCAAGTGCTCAAAGCAATTTAGTGGGAATTAGGGGGAATTTCTTTAGCGAAGAAAAAAAGCGAAACTTTCGAGTGTTAGAAAAAATTTATACACAAAATTCGGATGATGATAACTTAATTAAAGTTAAGGATTCTATAATCAAGCTAGTCTCTTTTGGAGCAACACTAAACGTTGGTGATAAGTTTAATGAATTAGAGTCAAATATTCTATTGGCAAAAAAAAGATCTGAACTGAACGAGAGTAAAATCAAGTATAATACCTATTTATTCATTTTAATTATTGGTTCTACCATTCTGCTATTTTCATTGATTTCATTGCGCTTAAATTTTAACCTTCAAAAAGAAAAGTCAGAAAAAATCATTTCAGAAAAGAAATATATTGAAGCTTCATTAGAGCACAAAAAAATGGAGCTGGTCAATAAATCCAATTATATTTCTCAGCGCAACAAAAATCTTAATTATATTCTTGAATCTGTCGATAAACTTGATACTTCAAGTACAAATGACAGTGCTCGTATCATAAAGGAAAAAATAGCCTTAATTCTTAAGTCAGAAAATATTAATAATAGATTTGAGAAGCAATTTGAAGAAGTATATCCTGGTTTTTTTAAAGATCTAATTGCCAAATCAAGTCTTCTTTCTCAAAATGATTTACGCCTGTGTGCTTACTTAAAAATGAATCAAGGTACAAATGAGATCGCACAATTATCAGGTGTTTCTATTCGAACAATAGAAAGTCAGAAATACCGTCTTAAAAAGAAACTTAACCTTTCAAAAGAAGAAAACTTAGTTCATTTTCTGTTTACGATTTAGCGTATTAATATTACTGCATTACTACTTCATTGGTTTTTTATAATGTTACTATACAATAGATTTAACTATAACCATAAATAAAAGTACATTGTATAGATCCCATCGCAAATTTTTACATCTTAGATTTTTCTTTTTATTTACTGCATTCTTTGTTTTTAATTCAGCTTACACCCAGTTTAGCCTTGCTTCAAATAATAAAACTATTCTGTGCCCTAACGAAGCAGCGGGAGCCACTGGGACTGTAAATGGAATCACTTACACTAAAGTAAACCGCTCTAACCTTCAATCCATGATATCTAATGGAGATGATGTAAGCTGTGTTTGTACAACAGGAATTACCAACATGAGTGGGTTATTTCAAAATAACTCTAGTTTCAATCAAGACATAAGCAGTTGGGATACCTCGAGTGTAAATAATATGCAAGGACTTTTTCAAAATGCCGGATCTTTCAATCAAGACATTGGGTATTGGGACATTTCTAGTATGACGGATCAAAATGGGGTAAATCAGTTATTTGACAATGCAGGTAGTTTAAACCAAGATTTATCCTATTGGTGTTTTCCTAATAACCAAAACATTTATAATAACAGGCAAAATATTTGGGGTAACAACAACCCGATTAAAAATAATTCTTCCTTAAGGCCAAGGTTTAGCGGTAGGAGTCCTGCTTGTAAAAACCCAAAAGTAGCCCCAGCACCACCTGGTTCAAATTCTCCAGCAACGCTAACCATCACCCCTAATGATTCAGATAATATAATAACTTCCGGAGAAGTGACTCTTACCGCAATTTTCTCCGAGAATATGGCGGCTACTCCGCTTGTGTCCATTGCAGGATTAGTAACCGATACTGCCATGACACAAGGGTCTTCTGCGGCTGAGTGGACCTACTACTGGCAAGTACCTTCTTCAGTAACCACAGGAACTTACGCAGTAACGATAGCTGCAACAGATACGTCTTCACTTGCTTATGACGAAAGTGCAAGCCTGAATTTAAGCATAGATCCAATGTTCTATTTAGATGCAAACGGGGTTACAATAAAATGTTCTGGCTGCAGCGCAGGAGATACGGGTTATGTGGGAGGAGTTTTATACACCGCGCATGACAATACTTCTATTTTTAATAAATCCGTAAGTAATACCGATTGGGATAGGGTCGTGACCACGCTAGTAACTGACATGTCGAATTTATTTGAAAACCAAAATTATTTTAATCAAAATATCAGTAGCTGGGATACTTCAGGCGTTACAAATATGGAAGAAATGTTTAGTTATGCGAGTACCTTTAATCATGACATTGGTTCATGGGATACCAGCAATGTTACCGATATGGGCTGGATGTTTCGTGGTGCCTCAGTTTTTGATCAGGATATTGGTTCATGGAACACCTCAAGTGTAACCCAAATGGAATATATGTTCCAAGATGATACCATTTTCAATCAAAACATTGGAAATTGGGATACCTCAAGTGTTATCGATATGCAATCCATGTTTGAAGAATCAACTGCTTTTAATCAAGACATTGGAAATTGGGACGTGTCATCTGTAGCCAACATGAGCTACATGTTTAAACGTGCCTCTTCATTCAATCAGGATATTGGGTCTTGGGACGTATCATCGGTGACCAACATGAGTGGATTATTTGAAAATAATTCTAGTTTCAATCAAGACATAAGTAGTTGGGATACCAGAAATGTTGAAAACATGAATCTAATGTTCGCTAACGCAGATAGTTTTAATCAAGATATTGGTTCATGGGATGTTTCATCTGTCACTCAAATGGAAAATTTATTTAGAAGTGCAGATGTGTTTAATCATGATATTAGCAGTTGGGATGTTTCAAGTGTAACCTTCATGGATTACATGTTTGATGGAACTACTTTTTTTAACCAAAATATTTCAGGTTGGTGTGTTCAAAATATATCTTCAGCGCCTACTAGCTTTTCATTAGGGTCTTCATTATCAAATGAAAATAAACCAATTTGGGGAACATGTCCATCTCCAACCTCAAATGCTACCCTTACGCTTTCATCTAGCGACTCAGATAATACCATCACATCTGGAGTAGTCACCCTAACGGCTACTTTCTCAGAAAATATGGTTGCTACTCCGCTTGTGTCCATAGCAGGGTTAGTAACCGATACTGCCATGACACAAGGTTCTTCTGCTGCTGAATGGACTTACTACTGGCAAGTACCTTCATCTGTGAGCACCGGAACTTTTGCAGTAACGGTAGCAGCTACAGACACCAATTCAAGCCCATACACAGGAAGCGAATCACTAGACTTAAGTATAGACCCAATGTTCTATTTGGATACAAATGGAGTAACGGTTAAATGTTCCGGATGTAGTGCAGGAGATACGGGTATGGTAAGTGGGACACTGTATAAAGCTGTTGATAATGACACAAGTAGTACTAATACTGCTTCTGATAATAGTTTAAGAAGAGAAGTCCAAATTTGGAATAGTAGTGGTAGTGGTGGTGATTACCAATTATGTACTACACTTGTAACCGACATGTCTGAAATATTTTTATCAAGATCTGTTCCTAGTAGTTTAGAGTTCGAAAATTTCGACACCTCTAATGTGACAAATATGAAACAAACATTTCAAGATGCAACAAACATTACGAATAATTATGATTTAACTTACTGGGACACCTCTAATGTTACCGATATGAGTTACATGTTTAGGGGTGTAGTTGTGAATGTACTGATTAACACCTGGGATACTTCAAAAGTGACTACAATGAAAGAGATGTTTTTGAATACCGATAATTTCAATGATAACATTAGCTCTTGGGACGTTTCCAGTGTAACTGATATGAGCAGTATGTTTGAGTATGCTGATGAATTCAATCAACCCATTGGGGTTTGGGATGTTTCTAATGTAACTACTATGTACCGAATGTTTAGAGAAGCTGAAAAGTTCGATCAAAACATAGGAGCTTGGGATGTTTCTAATGTAACTACTATGCAGCAAATGTTTTGGTGTCAAGGAGGTAATACTAATGTCTTCAATAATGGGGGAAGTCCTGATATAGGGAATTGGGACACCTCTAGTGTGACTAATATGGCGTATATGTTTGCTAGTAATATAAAATTTAATCAACCACTTGGTAGTGGAGGTGGTGTTACTGGGTGGGACGTTTCGGGTGTAGTAACTTTTGATTCTATGTTCTCGAATGCTGAAAAATTCAACCAAGATATAGGTTCATGGGATGTATCTGGCGGAGTGCGTACATTTAGTACTAAACCTTTTGATAAGATGTTTGCATACGCTGATGATTTTAACAACGGAGGGAGTGATTCGATAAAAAACTGGGATGTATCTGGGGCCGAGGATTTAAGCTACATGTTTCGGAGTACAAGTATGTCTCATGACCTATCAACTTGGTGTGTACCAAATGTTACAACGGCTACTGATTTCGCTTATGGTGCACCAATGGCAGACAATAGTTCAGTTACCTATCCAAAATGGGGGACCTGTAATTCTCAGGCAACATTAACCCTTACAAGTAGTGATTCAGACAATATAATTACCTCTGGAGTAGTTACCCTAACCGCAACTTTTTCC
>JBELLO010000030.1:0-15385 GCA_042096495.1 Candidatus Arcticimaribacter sp. | reverse complement strand
CACGGAGCAGTGGGCTATTTAGGCTTAAAAGATTATTTAAAGCAACATCCAGAAAAATACGGTGTTTTCTTAGAAACTGCACACCCCGTAAAGTTTTTAGATACTGTAGAGGAAACCCTAGAAAGAGAAGTTCCCATGCCAGAGCGCATTCAATCTCTTCTCGACAAAGAGAAGAAGAGTATTGGGATTAAAAATTATGCTGATTTAAAGTCTTACCTATTGTCTTAATTCGACAATTTTGGTAAACTAAAACCATCTAGCGGACTGGGCAGCGCCATCATCGCTTCTATTGCTTCCCATGCTCTAGGCGCTCCTGCAGATAAATTTACAGGTCCTTCTTTTGTAATCAAGATATCATCTTCGATACGAATCCCTATACCCCACCATTTAGGGTCACAAGGACTGTTGTTAGGAATATAAATCCCCGGCTCTACTGTTATAATTGAATTTTCTGGGAGTGGACCATAATTGCTTAAATCGTGAACGTCTAATCCTATATGATGTGCAGCACCATGGGGATAGTAACGTCTAAATTCGCTGGCTGCAGTAATGATCCCTAAGTCGATTAAACCCTGGGTAACCACCTCTTGGGTTGCTTTTGTAACTTCTCCAGTGGTAACGCCAATAACAGATTTAGCAATCCCAGCCTCTTGTGCATCATAAACAATTTGATAAAGCAAACGCTGTTCTTCTGTAAAGGTTCCTTTCACCGGTAAAGTTCGGGTGACATCAGCCGTATAACCTTCATACTCTGCCCCTAAATCCATCAACATCAAATCTGTTTCTGCAGGATCATCACTATTTTCGATATAATGCAAAACACAGGCGTTATTTCCAGCTCCTACAATAGAAGGATAACCTTCATAGGCTGCACCGTATTTTTTAAAGACATATTCGTGAATCCCCTGTACTTCTCTTTCTGACATACCGGGGTGCAATGCTTTCATCACTTCTACCTGCCCAATGGCAGAGATCTCAATGGCGCGTTTAAGTTGCTTTAACTCAAAAGGAGCTTTTACTTCGCGAAGATCCCCCATGATTTGCTCTAATTTTTCTACATCAAAGATGTAATCTTTAAGCATAAAAGCAGTTTGCATTTTAAGATCTGCAGGGACTTCTAGGGTTTCTAAAGCGACAAAATCTTTGATAATAGGATCTTCTAAAAGCGAAGCATCTCTTCCTATTTGCCACTCGACATAGCTTTTTAAACGAGCAAAGTTATCAGGGGTTGCGGTACGAATCGCTTGCTGTATTTGATATTGAACGCGCTTAAAGTCTGCCGGGAAATTGATGGCTTTCTTAAAGGTCTTTTTCAATTCGTATAAATCATATGGATCACCGGCTAAATCGCGTTCATCATTTTGAAAATCAACAATCAAGACTTCGTCAAAAGCTTCAAAACTGGGTGGATTTTGCACAAAATCGCTGCGTAAAGCTACACGGTCAAATCCCATTTTTTGGGCACCTTCTACTCCTAAACGGTAGCCATTCCACTGTTCTGCACTGGCATCGCGCTCTTGGATGTAAATCTTCTCTTGATAGGTTCCTTTATCATCTTGTTGAGCTGTAGAGTAAATCAATAAAACGGATTGAGGTTCGCGCCAACCGGTTAAGTAGAAAAAGTTTGGATCTTGGTGATAAACATAGTCCACATCGTTTGCGCGATTTCTGGTTGGGTTAGCAAAAATAACCGCAACACTATTGGGCGGTAATTTTTGTCTTAACGCGTCTCTTCTACTTTGATGAAAGGCCAAAGATTCTTCTGAGGGGATTTTGGCTTGTCCTAGTACCTGAAAGGCATTAAAGAGTAATAGAATAAAGAAAAGAAGGCTGTATTTGTGCATAAGTATTGTATTTATTCAAAAATTTGCTGCGCTAAAAGGGCTAATTTAGCGACCAATTTAGTGCTTTTAAGTAAATGAAGATGAAAAAAACAGAACTGAATCAATTGCATCATTCTTTAGGGGCAAAAATGGTTGCTTTTGGAGGATTCGAAATGCCTGTTAGTTACAGTAGCATCAAAGAAGAACACCATTGTGTAAGGGAAAAACTAGGTGTCTTTGACGTTTCCCATATGGGTGAGTTTTTTGTTGAGGGACCTGCAGCCTTAGCTTTATTACAACATGCTTGTAGTAATGACATTGCTAAGCTTGTCCCTGGAAAAGCACAGTACAATTACTTCCCTAATCAAGAAGGGGGAATTGTCGATGATTTAATTGTTTATCAATTAGCCGAGGAACAATACCTTTTAGTGGTCAATGCTTCTAATATCAATAAAGATTGGGCATGGATAAACGCCCTTAATAGTAGTTTTAAGGCAAAACTTACCAATGCATCAGAGGACTATTCCCTTTTGGCCGTTCAAGGCCCAAAAGCCATTGAAGCCATGCAAGCATTAACCGACTTCGATTTAGCCAGTCTGCCTTTTTATGGTCACACGAGGACGACTTTTGCAGGCGTAGAAAATATTATTATCGCCACAACGGGTTATACTGGTTCTGGCGGAGTAGAAATTTACTGTAAGAATGATGTGGTCGCTCAGTTATGGGAAGCTATTTTTAAGGCGGGAGAAACCTTTGGGGTGCAAGCCATCGGTTTAGCGGCAAGAGACACCCTGCGCTTAGAAATGGGCTACTGTTTATATGGAAACGAAATCAACGACAGCAGCTCCCCTATCGCTGCAGGTTTAGGCTGGGTCACTCGACCCGCAACAGCTTTTATCAATGCAGAAAGCATAGGCGAACAAAAAGAAAAAGGAACACAAGACAAATTAGTTGGCTTTGAATTAATCGATCGCGGGATTCCTAGAACAGGACATGATATCGTTACAGAAAATGGAGATATCATTGGTAAAGTCACCTCTGGAACGCAATCTCCCTCGTTAAATAAAGCGATTGGTTTAGGCTATGTACCTACTGAAAAAGCGACTCCTGGAACGACTATCCATATACAAGTGCGCAATAAAGTCCTTGCCGCTAAGGTGGTTAAGTTACCCTTTTATACTCCTCAAAAATAGCATAGTTTGAAACGCATTTTAATTTTAGGTGGTAGTGGTTTTATAGGGAATGCGCTCTATAGAGAACTCAGCCCCTATTACAATACCTATGCGACTTATTATTCAGGTAAGCAATTCAAAAAGAACCAACACTTTTATCACTTTGATCATACACAGGAAGATGTCAATGAGGTTTTAAAAAAGGTAAAACCAAAGTTGATCATCTCTGCTGTTCGTGGTCCATTTGACGATCAAATTGACCTGCATCAACAACTTATTGAACACTGCAAATACTTCGATTGTCGTTTGATGTTCCTCTCCGCTTCAAATGTGTATGATGCCTTTCACAATTACCCCTCTTATGAATTTGACAAAACCCTGTCTGAAAGTGTTTATGGACGTTTAAAAATTAAAATCGAAAATGACATTATGCGGCTTGCTCCCAGTAAATATGTCATAGCACGCTTGCCCATGATTTTTGGTTTACATTCTCCTAGAATTAAAGAAATGCAGGAAAAAATGGAACAAAACGAACCCATCGAAGTGTTTCCCAATACCATTGTAAATCTAAATAGTGACCGCAAGCTTTGCCAACAAATTCACTATATCATCAACCAGCAATTAACGGGTATTTTCCATCTAGGCACAAAAGATTTAATCACCCATTATGATTTCCATAAACGCCTAGCGGCCAAAAGGGGTTGGGATAAAATGGTCTTTAAACAAGTCTTTACTTCAAACGATATGCGTTATATCGCAGTACTCCCTAAAGAAAATAAACTTCCGCCGCACCTGCTTCCCAGCTGCGAAGAAATCCTCGACGATTCGCATATTGCGCTCGCCGATAATGATTAGCAGTCCCTGTCAAACTTTAAGTAATTTACCCACCCAGAATAAATATTTAAGGCTGCTCTTATTCCCTTCAGCTACTTCCTAAAGTTTTTTATCTTTGTTCCACTTCAAAAAAACACTACAAATGGGAAGAGCCTTTGAATTTAGAAAAGCACGAAAAATGAAGCGTTGGTCAGCGATGGCAAAAACCTTTACGCGTATTGGTAAAGATATTGTCATGGCGGTTAAAGAAGGTGGACCAGATCCAGACAATAACGCTCGCCTGCGTGCAGTAATTCAAAATGCTAAGGCGGCAAACATGCCTAAAGATAATGTCGAGCGCGCCATTAAAAAAGCCTCTGACAAGAATACAGAAAACTACAAAGAAGTCTTATTTGAAGGCTATGCCCCTTATGGCATTGCAATTTTAGTTGAAACCGCCACAGATAACAACAATAGAACTGTTGCTAATGTGCGTAGCTATTTTAATAAAGCAAATGGAAATCTAGGTACTTCTGGCTCTGTAGAATTTATGTTTGATCGCACTTGTAACTTTCGCATTAATCCAGAAGGAATTGATCCAGAAGAGTTAGAGCTAGAGTTTATCGATTTTGGGGTAGAAGAAGTTTTTGCCGATGAAGATGGAATATTGCTATACGGCCCTTTTGAAAACTTTGGCAGCATTCAAAAAGAACTGGAAAATCGCGAATTTGATATCCTTTCTTCTGGTTTTGAACGCATTCCACAAACCTTGACAAAGCTTAGTGCTGAACAAGTGGAAGAAGTCGAAAAACTAATCGAAAAAATCGAGGAAGACGACGATGTACAAAACGTCTACCACAATATGGACGCCAGCGAGTAAGCTTAAGAATACTTAGCTACTTTTCCTACAACGCCTTTAAATAAAGATTTTAAATAAACGAAATCTTTCTCCCTATCTCCCGTAGGCGTAAACAATGGATGAAAAACCATCTCGCGATTTTGCCAATCAAAGGCGATCGGTAAAATAGGTACGCCAGCTTTTTCGGCGATATAATAGAATCCTGTTTTCCATTCGTTTACTTTTTTACGGGTGCCTTCTGGAGCTATAGCCATTCGAAAAATCTCTTCCTCGCCATACATACGGGCAATGGCATCGACTACTTTCTCATTCTTTTTTCGGTTGAGCGGCATACCGCCTAAGCCTTTAAAAAACCAAGAAGTCAATGGCGTAAACAACTCTTTTTTTCCCACAAAATGTATGGGCTCTTTTAAATAAGTGCGCACGCCTATGGCGATCACAAAATCCCAATTACTGGTATGAGGGACCACAGCGATCACATATTTTTTATCTTTTGGGAAAGTTCCTTTTAAAGAAAATTTAAACACCTTAAGGGCAAAGAATTGAGCAATTAATCGAAACATAAATTAAGCTTAAAGTTTTTCTTGTGCTTGACGTAAATCATCTGGGGTATCTATCCCAATGGATTCGTGTGCAGTAAGTACCATTTTCATTTTCTTACCTTGTTCTAGATAGCGAATACATTCGATCTTTTCTGCCTTTTCAAGGGGAGTCATATCGCTTTGGCTGAAAGCCATTAAAGCTTCTCGCCTAAAGGCGTAAATCCCAATATGTTTATGATAGACTTGTGCTAATGCTGTATCGCGATAATATGGAATGGGACTGCGTGAAAAATAAAGGGCAAAATTATTTTCATCCACAATGACCTTTACATTGTTAGGGTTTTGAATTTTATCTTCTTCCGTGATACGGCACATTAGAGAAGCTAGGGCAACCTCTTTAGCAGTGTCATCAAGAAAGACCTCGAGTAAATCGACAAGACTTTGTTTGTGAATAAAGGGTTCATCCCCTTGTACATTGACCACAATATCGGCATTACTTTTTGCCACCGCTTCTGCGATGCGATCAGAACCACAGTCGTGTTCTTGTTGGCTTTTAAAAACTTGTCCGCCTTCTTGCTCTATGGCTTGTGCAATGCGATCGTCGTCTGTGGCAATGATAACTTCACTAAAAAGTCCTGTTTGCACAACGGTCCTATAGGTTTGCACAATAACAGGAACACCCCCTAAATCCTGCATTAGCTTTGCAGGAAAACGACTCGCCGCATAGCGGGCAGGTATAACAGCTATTATTTTCATGAGTGACAAATATAAGACGAAAATTAAGGGAATCTTAGTCCTCTGAAGGAAAGTATTCTTTCCCAAAACCAATGAGATACAATTGTTCTTTTGCCCGAGTAATGGCCGTATATAACCATCTAAAATAAGCAACCGATGGACCATCGGGTAAATAGGGTTGCTCGACAAAGACCTTTTTCCATTGCCCCCCTTGTGATTTATGACAAGTAATCGCATAAGAGTACTTGACCTGTAAAGCATTGAAATAAGGGTCGTTTTTTACCGCCATAAAGCGCTTGTACTTTGTGGTAAGATGCTTGTAATCTTCATTGACCGCGTGGTACAACTTATTGCCTTCTTCAAAGCTTAAAGAGGGACTTTCTGAACTAAGCGTGTCTAATAACAACATGGTCTCAAAGGGTTTTTCGTCTGGATAATCGACCATAGCGACTTCTACTTTCGCAAAACGGAAATCATAAATTTCTTTGTGATCAAGTATGCGTAAGATTTTAATTAGATCGCCATTGGCGATAAAGCCTGGTGCAGATTCTGGCGCAAGCCAAAAGTAATTATTCTTAACCACCATCAATTGATCGCCTACAGACAATTCTGCTTCTAGAAACAGTATGCGCTGGCGAATTTGTTGATTGTATAAGTTTGCGCGTTTGTTAGAGCGAACAATAAAAACGGTTTCTTCTAGACCTTCGTTTTGGATCGATTCTTCTAGCGCTTCAAGGATGGCATTGCCCTCTATCATGCGTTCGACATCACTGGCAACACTTACATCAAATTGAAAATCTGTACCTGCCTGTTCTTCTAAAAATGTTCTTAAATAGGTGGCATTCGCCAAAATACCCGAATTCATCTTTTGACGCACCACCTCTTCAAGGGTGCACAGCACCACTTCCTTATTAAATTCATGCAAGAGATAATCTGCGTCAAGGGCTGGACTCAAATTTAAATGCACTGGTGGCAACTGTGCCGGATCCCCTACCAGTAGCAGCTTACAGTTAAATCCTGCGTCTACATATTGCATCAAATCCCCTAACAGAGAACCATTTTCAAAGAGCTTAGTATTTTGCCGATCGTCTCCTATCATAGAGGCCTCGTCCACGACAAAAAGCGTGTTCTTGTACTTATTTGGCTTTAAGGTGAATTTCATTCCGCTGCCGCCCTCACTTTTAGTGTAGTAAATCTGTTTGTGAATGGTAAAAGCCTTCTTTCCAGCATAACCGCTCATTACTTTTGCCGCCCGCCCTGTGGGAGCCATTAAGACAGATCGCTTTTCAACCTTTGGCAAAAAGCGAACCAAATGCCCAATTGAAGTAGATTTCCCTGTTCCAGCATATCCTTTCAGGACAAAAACGGTATTTGATTCTGCGTAAAATAAAAACTCCGTTATTTCATTCATCCATAGGGTCTGAGACGCTGTGGGTTTAAACGGGAACTTTTTGATTAATAAAGCGTTAAATTCGCTGGCTTGCATGGAGGATTTTGCCCGAAAGATAAATCATTTCTCAAAACCTTTTCTGAATAAAAAAAAATTGTAGTTTTGTTTCACACAAAATAATTTAAAATGAAGATTGCCGCTCAAGCTGTACTTTGGATATTGATTGCCTTTTTTAGTTATAAGATTTATGACTCAATCAATGGTCCCATCAACTTTAACCAAACTAAAAACGAACGTTATGCTCAAGTAATCAATCGTTTAAAAGATATTCGCAAAGCGCAAATTGCGCACAAAGACGTTAAAGGCGTTTTTGCCAATAATTTTGATAGCCTTGTTGCTTTTGTAGACACTGGTATATTTACATTGATCCAGAAAAGAGATTCTTCTTACCTAGAATATGATAAAACCTATCGTATTGATATGTTAAAAGAAGTTGTTGTTATCGATACTCTAGGAACTGTTCCTGTAAAAGATTCCCTCTTTGGCACTTCAGAAGAGTACAAACAAATGGCTTTTGTTCCTATCGAAGGAGTTGAAGATAAAACCTTTGATATCAAAGCTGAAATCATCGACAAAAACGGCTATAAAGTCCCCGTATTCGAAGTTAAAGTGGCGAAAAACATCGTGCTTTTTGATCAAAACGAAGACTTGTTAAAGCAAGAAAACGAAACAATTTCTGTTGATGGCGTTAACGGCCCAGCACTCATCCTAGGTTCTTTAACAGAGGTAAGTACTAACGGTAACTGGCCAACTATTTTTGATGCAGCTCAATAATAAGCAAATCACTATAAAAGACTTATCCATCCTTATTCACAAGGATGGATTTTCTTTTTGTACCCTAGATCAACACCATTTCCTCCCCCTAGAGGATAAAATTCCTACCAAAGAATCCCTCCAAAGTTTTTTAGATTACCATCAATTGAACCAGCAAGAGGTACAATTGATCTTTATGGATCAAGCTGCGGTTTGTGTCCCTCTACCCCTTTTCGAAGAACATCAATGCAAAAACTATTTTAAAGGGGCGGTTGATCTTCCTGCAAAGAGTAAGTTTGAGCACCGCTCTCTCGAGACCCTAGATATCAAAGCGATTTTTCCTTGTGATAAAGATTTAATTGAGTTGTTTAAAGCGGTTTTCCCTTCTTTAAAAGTCAATCATTTAAGCGCTGCTTTGTTGCCCTTGTTGTCCGCGTTTTCCTTTGGCAAAGCCAAAAAAAACTTATTTCTACACTTGAGAAAAGATGCTTTCGATCTCATGCTATTTCAAGGAGGACAATTACTAGTTCAAAATACTTTCTCTCATAAGAATGCAGATGATTTTTTGTATTATCTCTTCTATGTCACAGAACAATTCTTTTTAAAGCCAGATCAATTCAACCTTTACTTTCTAGGTCGCTACATCAATTTCAGTGACTACTATCAAGGTGTTGAAGAGTTCCATTCTAGCATAGTGTATCTCGATCCGCAATTCCCATCTGTTGATGCCCAGCATCCAGCGCCCTTTTTCCAATCCTTCTATCCTGTATGAGAATTATCTCTGGAGCATTTAAAGGAAGGCGCTTAAAAGCGCCAAAGCAGCTACCGGTTCGCCCTACCACAGATCGCGCTAAAGAAGCGTTATTTAACATCTTAAACAATCACTTCCACTGGGATGAAATCAAAACCCTTGACTTGTTTTCTGGAACGGGGAACATCTCCTTTGAATTAGCTTCAAGAGGGGTGCAACAGCTTACTGCAGTAGATCAAAACAAACACTGTGTTTATTTTATCGATCAAACGGCACAGTCTTTTGATATGCCGATAACGGTGATTAAAAATTCTGTAGAACGCTTTTTAAGCCACCCTGCTGGACGCTTTGATTTTATCTTTGCAGATCCACCTTATGCTTTTACACAAGACCAATTATTGACTTTAGCAGCGCAGCTGTTAGACAATAATTGGTTGAGCGAAGAAGGACTACTCGTCATCGAGCACGATAGCCATTTAGACTTATCGCAGCATCCATTGTGCTATGAAGACCGTATCTATGGCAGTAGCCGTTTTAGTTTTTTTGCCTTAAAAGGAGAAGAATAAAAAGCAGGCCATAAGCCGGATTCTGTCGTGTCTTATCATTTATCTAGACCCACAATTACTCATGGGTTCAAACCGCCTACCCTTCTACTTGAGCGAGCCGCTCTTAAGCGCAGATATACTTGGCGTTGCACCGTATAGAGTTTACCTGGTTTCACTACAGCTTAACCTGTACATTCTTTCTGTTGCACTTGTCCTATTCGCCGGGGCGAACGACGGGTGTTACCCGCTATACTGCTCTATGGTGTCCGGACTTTCCTCTCCCCGCCTTTGGCGGGCAGCGATAAGAGACCTGCTTGCAGCAAAGGTACAATATTGTTAATAATTTTTGTCGCTTAAGCCCTCCTTGATAAGGTTATCCCAATCCCTTTTTTTACATTTGAAATAATGGAAGCATTCGTTGTATCAGCACTTAAATATCGTCCGCAACAATTTATTGATGTTGTTGGTCAACAGGCTATTACGCAAACTTTAAAGAACGCTATCGCTAAAGATCAACTTCCACAAGCCTTACTTTTTTGTGGACCTAGGGGCGTCGGTAAAACTACTTGTGCGCGTATCTTAGCAAAAAAAATCAACAGTCAGGGCGATCAAGATGCTGACCAAGACTTTGCCTTTAACATTTTTGAACTCGATGCTGCGTCTAACAATTCAGTAGAAGATATTCGCAATCTCAATGAACAAGTTCGAATTCCACCACAAACAGGAAGTCATAAAGTGTATATCATTGACGAGGTTCACATGTTGTCAACTGCTGCCTTTAACGCCTTTTTAAAGACGCTTGAAGAACCGCCTAAGCATGTGATTTTTATCCTAGCAACAACAGAGAAGCACAAGATTATCCCCACCATATTATCCCGCTGTCAAATATTTGAATTTAAACGCATTACGCCAGTAGATGTACAAAATTACCTTGTTAGGATTGCTACAGAGCAGGGCGTAACATTTGAAGAAGAAGCCTTACACCTTATCGGTCAAAAAGCAGATGGCGCCATGCGAGATGCCCTTTCGATCTATGATCGTATGTGCAGCTTTTGCAACAACAATTTAACAGTAGCAGCTGTTGCAGAAAACCTCAATATTTTAGATCATGCGGCTTATTTAAACTTAGTCGAAAAATTGATCGCACACGCTATTCCAGAAACCCTAATTCAATACGACGAAATCGTTCAAAAAGGTTTTGATGGGGAACAATTTATCAGTGGTTTAGGCAATCACCTGCGCAATCTTTATTTGTGTAAAGACCCTAAGACGATTCCGCTCTTAGAAGTAGGCGAGCGTTTACAAGCGCGCTATGCAGCACAAACAAAGGCCGTTTCACTAGCCTGGCTAGCAGACGCTATGGATCTGGCAAACAGCTGTGAACTGGCTTATAAGAGCAGTCAAAACAAACGCCTGCATGTAGAATTATGCCTCATGCAAATCGCCTCCCTCCATTTTAATGGAGAAAAAAAAAAGGAAGCTTAGTCCCCACCTCCTTCTTTCTTCAGGCGAAGCCAAAGCCTAAACAATCCCCCCCTGCACCCCAACAGCTAGAAGAACCCAAAGCAGAATATACCCCCTCAAAATCAGTCTCAAAGGAGAAAGCTGTTGACAATGTTGAAGCTGAAAAAGAAACCACAGCCGCAGTTCGTCCTGCTCCAGCTCCCTCCACCACACCAGAGATAGCAAAAATCAATATCGCACCAAAAGAAGGAAAACAGGTCTCCTCTTTTTCTTTGGCGAGTATTCGCAAGAAGAAAGAATGGGAGCAACAACAAAAACCAACTACAACAGAAGAAGAACTCCCTTCAAATCCTTTTAGCCAAGAACAACTAAATCAATACTGGAAAAATTGGCAAGAAGAAAAAACAAAAAAACGAGAGCAAAACCTAGCCTCGCTTTTTCAATTAAGCCAACCTGTAATAGTAGATGCAAATAGCATCGAATACACCGTTCCCTCTCCCCTTAACAAGGTAGAACTGGAAAGAGAATTTGTCTATTTTCTCCCTTATTTAAGAGAAAACTTAAACAATTACTCCATTCAAATTAAAATACTTGTAAAGGAAACCGAAGAGAAAAACTTTATCTATACCCCAGAAGAAAAGTACAATCGCTTAAGAGAGATCAATCCAGCTATTGATGAATTGCGTAGAAAATTAGATTTGGATCTTTAAGCTTAATAATACCTTATGATGGCTGAGCCTGTAGAGGTAAAACTTAGTTGTTTTCGCGGTACAACACCTTAATCATCCCATCTGAAAGACCAATCTTTGGCACAAAAATTTCGGTAGCACCACTCCATTGTAAGGCCTTTAAATAAATTTGAGTCGCAGGGATAATCACATCAGAACGGTCGGGGTTAAGCTCCCACTGCACTATACGCTCGTTATAATCTAATTGATTTAGCTCGTTGTAAAGGGTGTTGAGTTTAATAAAACTTAAGGGTCTCCCTTCTTTTACTTTCGCAATTTTAAAGAGTTTATTGATATTTCCCCCAGAGCCCAATAAAGCTAATTTAGCATATTGCTTAGTATGGGTTTCAATCCATGCTTTGATTTCCTCCCACACTTTTTCACTCACCATATTATTGATCATTCTAACCGTCCCTACTTTAAATGACTTAGAAACAATTCGTTCGCCTTTTACTAAAACAGAGAACTCTGTACTTCCCCCTCCTACATCGATAAAAAGAAAAGTTCTGTTTTTATTAATGGACTCAAAAATATTCGTGGTGGCAATAATTTCAGCTTCGCGTTTTCCATCGATAATTTGAATGTCAATCCCAGTTTTCTTGTTGATTATCTGGATTACCTCTTCAGCATTATTCGCTTCGCGTAAGGCCGAAGTGGCACAGGCCATATACCTTTTTACCTTATTGACTTTCATGATCAATTTAAAGGCTTTCATTGCCTTGACCATTCGCTTGATGTTGCTTTCAGAAATTTCCCCAACCGTAAACGAATCTTGCCCCAAACGGATCGGTACACGCACTAAGGAACTCTTCATGTATTTAGGTGGAGCATCTGCTGTGATGACCACGTTTGATATCAATACCCTTACTGCATTAGAACCAATATCTATCGCTGCATAACGTTCAATCTTCATTCGCTTAGTTTCTCTTTAAAATAGGCATAGGTCGCCCATTGTGATCGAATTACCTCCCCCTTGTTAGAGACAAAGGTATTTTGGTTCTTAGTATTGACTAAACGTGCTTTAACATTATCAATCCATGAGATCATAAAAGTATCTAGCAACTCTTGTTGCAGGTCTTTGTCTAAAATAGGACAAGCTACTTCTACCCTATTGTCAATATTACGGGTCATCCAGTCGGCAGAAGAAATATACATTTGTGGATCCCCATTGTTTTCAAAAATATATACCCGTGGATGCTCTAAAAACTTATCTACTACACTAATCACCCGTATGTTTTCACTCATCTCTTTTACCCCTGGTATCAAACAGCACACTCCGCGTACAATCATATCTATTTGTACACCAGCGCGACTAGCCTCATAGAGTTTCCCTATGATTTTATAGTTGGTGATATTGTTTAGCTTTAAACGTATCCGCGCTTTCTTACCTTGTTTCTTGTGCTCAATCTCTTGGTCAATAAGACGAATTAAAGCAGAAAAGGTGTAATGTGGAGAAACGATCAGATGCTTGTACTTCTTGATTTTATAATTCACCGAAAGGAAGTTAAAGACTTTTGAAACATCTTTTAAAATCTTTTGGTGGGATGTAAATAGAGTATAATCAGTATAAATACGAGCGGTAGATTCGTTGAAATTCCCTGTACTGATAAAACCATAGCGCTTAAGCTTTTTCCCTTCGGCACGTTCAATAACACATATTTTAGTGTGAACTTTTAAACCGGGTACCCCAAAGATCAACTGCACTCCTGCCTTTTCTAGACTTTCTGCGGCTTGGATATTATTCTCTTCGTCAAAACGGGCTTGTAACTCAATTTGAACCAAAACTTTTTTCCCGTTTTTAGCGGCGTTAATCAAAGAACTGGCAACCTGAGACAATTTAGCCAAACGATAAATGGTGATCTTGATGGTCTTGACCTGTGGATCTAAGGCCGCTTCCCGTAAAAACTTAATGACGTAAGCAAAGTTTTGGTAGGGCGTATAGATCATATAATCCTTTTTGGCGATCGCCTCTAAAATATTATCCTCAAGGGAAATCTCTTTTAAAGGCAATGCAGGAAACGCGCTGTAGAGTAGATCTTTTCTATTTAAACTAGGGAAGTTCATATAGTCCCTGCGGTGGTGATAACGCCCACCGGGGATCAAACTATCGGTAGATGCTACCCCTAACTTTCGCATGACTACCGCCAGGGTCTCTGGGGCAATTGTCTTATCATGAACCAAACGTACTGGATCTCCAACAAGGCGATCTTTGACGCTATCAATAATTTTTTCCACATAACTCTTTCCTACATCTTCTTCTATGTCTAACTCGGCATCTCGAGTGATTTTAACCATATGCCCTTCTATAGTGTCATAGTTGAACATACTAAAAATCAGATGGAAATGGTAGCGAATCAAATCATCTAACATCATTAAGTTTTGCTTTTCGCCTTCCGGCGGAAGGACGATAAAGCGATCGACTTCTTTGGGCATTTCTATCACGGCATAAAGCTTCTCCCCTTTGGTAACAGGATCTGATGGAGTCAGTTCCATTTTAATCGCGAGAAAGGCCTTATTGTCGCTAAAGTCTTGTTCTTCTTCTTTTAATATTACAGTAACTAATCGCGGACTAACCTTTTGCAAAAAATAATCGGTTAGAAATTCTGCTTGAGCCGCATTGACTTCTTCCTGACGCAAGAAGTGAATGTTTTCTTTTTCAAGTTGGTCTTCAATCTCGTTTAAGATCTTAGCACTATTGGCTTGTTGTTGTATAACTACCTTAGTAATGTCTTCTAAAAGTTCATCTGCCTTTACACCTCCCAGGGCTTTTTTTCCTGTTTTCTGGGACTGAGCAATGCGTTTGACCGTGGCAAAACGCACTTGGAAAAACTCATCCAGATTATTTGAAAAAATCCCTAAAAACCGCAATCGCTCAATCAAAGGGACAGTAGGATCTGCAGCCTCTTGTAATACACGAGCATTAAAGTCTAACCAGCTAAGTTCTCTATTGATAAATTGATCTTGTTTCATGGCTATTTTAGTGCTTCTTTTTTACGACCATGGGTAGGTTGACCATTGGCTACTTCTGCCCATTTTAATTGTGCAAATGTAAGGGAAATCCAGTCGGCAGTTTTGAGTTCTGGAACAGGCTTAACCGAAAGATAATCTGCTGCATAAGTAAAGGCGGGATTGTGCCCCACCAGAATAACTTTTGAAAAGCGATCATCAAGTTGTTTGACCTGGCATAAGATATCTTCACTATTAAAGCTATACAGAGCCGCTTTGATCGTCAATTGGGAAAGAGGAAAACCAATTTCATGGGCGAGAATCGTCGCAGTGTGTAAGGCGCGATTCGCAGGACTACTGATAATCGTTTCAAATACCTGAAAATCCTTTTTCCAATGTTGTGCTACGGTAGTAATCGCCTTGATCCCTTTGGGTTGTAAAGGGCGATGACGGTCGTCTACTGACCATTCCCAGGAGGATTTTGCATGCCGTAAAAACAACAATTCTTTCATTAGGGCGAGAGGCGTTCTGCGGTCCAAGAAGACTCGCTGGTTAAATCATAACGCAAACGGTCGTGTAGACGATTAGGGCGACCTTGCCAAAATTCTATCTGCTGCGGACGCACTAAAATTCCACCCCAATGCGCTGGGCGTTTTGGTGAACTGTCTTTATATTCTTTTTCTAGGGCAGCTAAGCGCGCTTCTAATACCTCTCGCGAGGCGATCACCTCACTTTGATTCGAGGCAATGGCCCCTAACTGACTGCCCAAAGGGCGAGAAGAAAAATAAGCATCAGAAACTTCTG
>JBELLO010000029.1:0-15790 GCA_042096495.1 Candidatus Arcticimaribacter sp. | reverse complement strand
TATCTTCGGCAGCAGAGATATATTGATCGATCATAATCTGCGCCCCGTTAGAAAAATCTCCAAACTGTGCTTCCCAGATGGTTAATGCATTTGGGCTTGCCATAGCATAACCATAATCAAATCCTAGTACTCCATATTCAGACAATAGAGAGTTGTAAATTCTTAAACGGCCCTGTTCATCCTGAATATGATTGAGTAAAATATTTTCTTCTTCAGACTCTTCTGCCTTAACAATGGCGTGTCTGTGAGAGAACGTTCCGCGTTCTACATCTTGTCCAGAGATACGAACATCGTGTCCTTCTACGAGTAAACTTCCATACGCTAGTAATTCGCCCATTGCCCAGTCCATCGCATCGTTTTCAAAGAACATACGTTTGCGATCGCCGATTAATTTTTCAATCTTTCGCAAGAATTTTTTATCGGCAGGCAGTTCTGTGATTGCCTTAGCTACATTAGTTAAGGTTTTCTTATCGACTGCTGTTTTTACAGGCTGCATCATCTCAGACTCGTCTACTCGAACATACCCTTTCCACTCGTCTTGCATAAAGGGAGTGATTTCGGTTTTTTCGATTTTACGAGAGTCGGCTAGATCAATTTCTAAAGAGTCTTTGTACTCTTTTTCCATTTGCTTGATGTCTGCTTGAGAAACAATGCCTTGATCGATAAGTTGAGCTGCATAAATATCTCTGGGATTTTTATGCTTTGAAATTGCTTTGTACAATTTGGGCTGCGTAAAACGAGGTTCATCCCCTTCGTTGTGGCCGTATTTTCGGTAGCCTAATAAATCGATGAAGACATCACGCCCAAACTTCATGCGATAATCTAAGGCAAATAAGGTTGCGTGCACGACCGCTTCGGCATCATCTGCGTTAACGTGTAATACGGGTGAAAGGGTAACTTTAGCAACATCTGTACAATAAGTAGACGATCTAGCGTCTAAGTAATTTGTTGTAAATCCGATTTGATTATTTACTACAATATGTACCGTTCCTCCTGTACCATATCCTTTTAAACGAGACATTTGCACTATCTCATATGGAAGACCTTGTCCTGCAATTGCAGCATCTCCATGAACAATGATCGGAAGTACTTTATTGGTATTAAAATCGTATTTCTTTTCAAGTTTAGCACGTGTGATTCCTTCAACAACAGCTCCTACCGTCTCTAGGTGAGATGGGTTAGGGGCAATATTCATGTTGATTTTTTTTCCATTATCTGTGCTGCGCTTAGAAGTCCACCCAAGGTGATACTTAACGTCTCCGTCAAAAACTACTTCTTCATAGTCTTTCCCGTCAAATTCAGAAAAAATATCACGGCTTGACTTACCAAAGATATTGGTCAATGTATTTAAACGCCCCCTGTGTGCCATTCCCATGACAAACTCTTCTACTCCTTGATCTGCTGCTGCTTCTACAACTGCGTCTAGGGCTGGGATCAATGATTCCCCTCCTTCTAAAGAAAAGCGCTTTTGCCCCACATATTTAGTATGCAAGAAGTTCTCAAAAGAAACGGCTTGATTGAGTTTTTTAAGGATATGCTTTTTCTGCGCTTTAGTAAAGGCAGGGTGGTTGTTATTTATATTTAAGCGTTGCTGAATCCAATTAACTTTTTCGGGGTCGCGAATATACATATACTCTACCCCTATTGAGTCACAATAAATTTGCTCAAGGTGATCAATGATTTTAGCTAAAGTAGATGGCCCTATTCCCATGGTCTCCCCTGCATTAAATGTCTCGTTGAGATCTGCCTGTGTTAAACCAAAGTTTTCAAGGGCTAAATTAGGGTTGTAGGTACGTCGATCGCGAACTGGATTCGTTTTAGTAAATAAATGCCCTCTCTTGCGATAAGCATCAATTAATTGAACCACCTTGAATTCTCGTTGCAAATGTTCTGGTACTTCTGGAGCAATGTCTGCAGTGGTTCCATTACCACTGCTTTCCATTCCAAAATCAAAACCTTGAAAAAATGCACGCCAACTAGGCTCTACACTATCGGGATGTTGTAAGTACTGATCGTACAATTGCGCAAAATATGCTGTATGCGCCGCGTTTAAAAAGGAATATTTATCCATTATTGTTGGATCTGTCAAATCTAAAAATCAAAATTACAACATTTAATTCAAGCAAATACCTCCCCTGCTTTACTTTTTACAAGCATTTTTTTATTGTTATAATTATAACAAAGCTAAGTTTTTACTCACTAGGAGATACAAGATGAAGAAATAGAAAAATTAAGCCCTTAAATCAGGCTTTTTTGGCAACATAAATACGTATTTTTGATTCATGTTCGCACTAGTAGATTGCAATAACTTTTACGCCTCTTGTGAACGGGTTTTTCAACCTCAATGGGAAGGGAAACCTGTGGTAATCCTATCTAATAATGACGGTTGCGTTATCGCACGAAGCAATGAAGCAAAAGCACTAGGCATTCCTATGGGAGCTCCTGCATTTCAATACAAAGACATCTTTAGCCGTCAGAATATCAAGGTATTTTCTTCGAATTATCCACTCTATGGCGATATGAGTAGTCGCGTGATGAAAATCCTAGAAACCTATACCCCAGACATTGAAATTTACAGCATAGACGAAGCCTTTCTACAATTTAAAGGCTTTGAACATTTTGATCTTGATGCGCAGGGTCGCGCCATGAAAAAACAAGTACAACAATGGACAGGCATTCCTGTTTCAGTAGGAATTGCGCCCACCAAAGGACTTGCTAAAATTGCGAATAAGATCGCTAAAAAATACAGTCAAAAAACTGGTGGTATCTATCTTATGGCGACCGATGAACAACGGATAAAAGCCTTAAAGTGGACTGCCGTAAAAGATATATGGGGCATTGGGCGACAACATGCAAAACGTTTAGAACAACAAGGTGTCAAAACAGCCTATGATTTTTCTAACCTCCCCGATAGCTGGATTCGCAAACATATGAGCGTACTAGAATTGCGCCTAAAAAAAGACCTCTTGGGGCTTTCTTATATTCAATTAGAAGACACCCAACCAGCCAAAAAGTCCATCGCCACTACCCGTAGCTTTCAATCTACCTTATCCCACTTTTGGGAAGTTGAAGAACGCATTACCACCTATGCCACTAGCTGTGCCGAAAAATTGCGCCAACAAAAAAGCAGCTGCAGCGCTCTAATGGTTTTTGTACGCAGTAATCCCCATAAAGCGGGAAGTGAGCAATACCGCAATAGCTGTGTGGTCACCCTGCCCTATGCTACCGATTCTAGTATTATCTTATCAAAGTATGCCAACTTTGGATTAAAAAGTATTTTTAAAACGGGGATTGACTATAAAAAAGCAGGAGTGATCTTAATGGGATTAAGCCCCTCTAATAAACGACAGCTCAACCTTTTTCATGCCGATCAAAACAAGCATGATCCCCTTATGCAAACCATCGATCGTTTACATCGCCGTTTTGGCCCTCATCGCATTAAACTGGGGAATCAAGATCTCAATAAAACATGGAAGATGAGGCAAGAACACCTCTCGCCGCGTTTCACCACCGAACTAAGCGATGTAATTCGCGTTTATTCCCACAAGAAATAATGAAAGAAGCCCAGAAAACCCTTGTGTTTTTTAAACCAAATGATGAGAATTATAAAGACATGCCGTTAGCTCACACGGGAGTTTCGGCGGGGTTTCCATCACCAGCAGACGATTTTAAAGAATTGCGTATTAGCATTGACCAGGAAGTGGTCAAAAACGAAGAAGCTACTTTTTATGCAAGGGTAGATGGACAATCCATGCAGGGGGCGGGATTAGATGACGGAGATTTACTGGTCATTGATCGCAGTAAAGAACCTGAAGACAACGCCATTGCTGTTTGCTTTATCGATGGAGAGTTTACCGTAAAACGCCTTAAAGTTGAAGCAGAATGCATTTATCTAATGCCTGAAAATCCCAATTATAAGCCCATCAAAGTAACCGAAGACAACCAACTCATCATTTGGGGAGTTGTCACCTATGTGGTGAAAAAAGTATAACTTAGATAGGTGCAAAGTAAAACCATTTTCCTTTTGATCTTTCTAGCGGCGGGAATATCAAACCTAAGCGGGCAGATCCTAGAAATTGACTTAATCACTAACAGCAGTAAAGTGCTTATCATTCCCGCATTGATGGGCTATGTATGGAAAGGTCAATCCCCCTCGCGCTTATATCTAATTGCGCTCTTTTTTTCATGGCTTGGTGATCTATTTTTAATCCCAGAAGGAAACCTGTTCTTCGTGACTGGAATTGCCGCATTCTGGCTAACACAAATCATTTACTGTCGTTTAATGCTAAAACATTTAGGCGGAAGTTTATTAAGGCAACTTAAAAAGCAAAAAGCCCTACTTCCACTGCTACTATTGGGAGGCTATTTAGGCTTTATGCTCTTTCTCATGTTTCTGCAATTAGGTCCACTTCAAGTCCCAGTAAGTTTATATGCAGCTACCTTAACTATAACGGGTTTTCTAGGCGTTTTACTCGCCCTTGAAAAGGGCGAAAAATACACCTTCTACCTGGCTGCAGGTTGTTTATTATTTGTTGTTTCAGATAGTATGATTGCCTTTGACGCATTTTATTTTAAGCAAAAAGTCTTTGGGCTATGGGTTATGGCCACCTATATTCCCGCACAGTTTTTGATTGCTACTTTTTTAGCAAAAAAATAGAGACAAAAAATATTCGTATATTTATATATGGATTTTATAATACCAAAAGTACAACATTGCCTTTGTGACATAGTTAGGTGTGTTTTTAAATCATCTTTATTTCACCACTAATCAATAACCCAAAGTCAACTTAACTTATGTTATTATCTCACCTTTCCCCCTATGCTAGAGTAGTATTTATATTAGCGGCACTCATCATTGTTGTAATGAGAGTATTAGGATTAGAACACTTTGCCTTAATCTTTACCCCGTTTATAACATTATCTCTCCTCTATGACTATCACATTACTGTGGGTAAAGATCAAGCCCTCTACTTTATTTTAACCTTTTGTTTATTAGGTGATCTAATTGTAATGAGTGATGATTTTTATTATTTCACCTCGGCCTTAATGGCGTATTGGGGCGCTTCTATCCTTTTTTGTTTTACCCTAAGTAGAGAATTAGAAAAATCATTAGGGGAATCATTAAAACATTGGAAGTACGCCCTACCATTATTTATTTATCTGGTCTACTATATTATATTGATGGCTTTCTTGAAGCCCTACTTAAAAGAATTATTTATTCCTATAATCATTTATTCAGCAACCTTAAGTTTTGCGGCGGCATTAAGTGTTATTGTATACCTGCAACAAAGGTCACGTACTATCGCTTATTTTACCGCCGGGCTTGTGTTGTTAAGCATTACTGCCTCGCTTATAGGGGTCAATCGATTTTACTTAAAAAGCAATCTTTTACACGGTCTCGAAACCTTGCTTTATACCCCCACTTTATTCTTGATTTTTTTGTACTTTAAAACAAAAACTAACAATGAATATTAAATGTTGGATAACCCTTTTATTCTTTTGGGGAGGAACCGTTTTTGCGCAGTCAATAAATACAAATCAAACAGAAGAAAATTCAAATCAAGGCTTTATTAATGACAACACCACTACAGGTCAAAAGCTTTTTGTCAATGATCTTATGTCTCTTGCAGGATATACTGTAGACGCAATTGAAGTTTATCAAACCCTCCCTAATTATGCCAAAATTTTTAGGGTAATCTTTAACGAAGAAACACAAAGTGGTTTTATTTTTATTCGGTGGGATAAAACGAAAAAAGAAAACTATGTCGCCAATAAAATGATCGACCCTAAAGTCTACTACAATCTCAAAGTTGCAAAAGAAATCATGCGACAGCAAACCGATAAAAAAGAATTTAATATTGAGGATGCTGCTCTTCAAGCCCCAGATCAAGAAACCATCTCTACAGAGGACCTAGAGGGACTAAGACAAGAATACGAATTACAACAAGAAGAAAAGAAACTTAGAGAACTGGAAAAGGAAAGCAAAAAGAAGAAGCGAAAAAAGAATCAATAACTTTGTTTAACTAAAATGTAAATATTGTTAAACATTTTTTTGGGGCTTAACTTTATCAAGCTTACTTTTACTGAAAAAATAAGATGCTAAATCGTTTCCTTGCTTTTCTATTTCTCCTAGGACTTACTTCCCTTCAAGCACAAAACAATGGTAGTTTAACTGGACAAGTAATTGACGACAAAAGTCTTCTTCCTCTAGAAGGCGCAACTGTAATCATCGATGGGACTGCAATAGGTGTTATCACAGATGCAGAGGGATATTTTACCCTTAACGACATCCCACCACAAACCTATAATATCAACGCTAGTTTCTTAGGCTATGCCTCGCAAACAAAATTCAATGTGATCGTAAAATCGGTCGGAACAGCAGACCTTCTTTTTAAACTCGAAGAACTCTCTGAAACCCTGGATGAAGTCGTGGTCGCAAAAAGTCCTTTTCGCACCAGCAAAGAGACCCCACTTTCAACCCAGTCGTTGTCTGCAGTAGAAATAGAAACCTATCCCGGAGGAAACAATGATATTGCAAAAGTAGCCCAAAGCTTACCGGGTATCTCTCCTTCCATAGGAGGGTTTAGAAATGATTTTATCATTCGAGGTGGAGCACCAAATGAAACTGTTTATTACCTCGACGGAGTTGAAATCCCGAACATCAACCACTTTAGTACACAAGGAAGTGCAGGCGGACCTGTAGGGATGCTCAATGTTGATTTTGTAAGAGAAGTAACTTTATCGAGTTCAGCTTTTGGTGCAGAATATGACAATCCACTTTCGGGGGTGTTAGCCTTTGAACAACGAGATGGGAATGCAACAAAGATGGCGACTAAGGTTCGCATAGGAGCAAGTGAAGCAGGGATTACCCTCAACACTCCCTTATTTAAAGGAGATAAAGAACGATCAAATACCACTTTGATGCTCTCTGCAAGACGCAGTTATTTACAGTTTATCTTTGAATTAGTAGGACTGCCTATTCGACCAGATTATTGGGATTATCAATGGAAAATCAATCACACTATTGATGCATTTAACAGTATTAGCTTTATCGGACTAGGCTCTATAGACGACTTTTCTGTAGTTGCACCAGAAGAATTTGACGCAGAACAACAATCGACCATAGAACAGGTTCCAATCATCCAACAAAGAACCACCACAGTGGGGCTATCGTGGAAACGAAAATTCAAAAGTGGGAATGGACGCATGCAAACAACCCTGAGCACTAATCACCTTCAAAATGTATTTAGTCGCTTTTCTGACAACGAAAATCAAACAGGACTGTTATTCGAAAATGACGCTGTTGAACAAGAAACAAAGCTTAGAACGCAGGTGACCCAGTTCTCCTCTGATTGGAAATTTAGCTATGGAGCAAATGTGCAATTGTCGAATTATTCTAATGCTACTCTAGGGCTACTAGAAAACTTCAATTATGCCACCTCGATTGACTTTATGAAATATGGCTTTTTTGGAAAAGCGAGTCGTTCTTATTTTGACAGTAAACTATCACTCTCTTTTGGTTTAAGAGTAGATGCCGATAGTTTTACAACGGGATCCTCTTTAATCGATAATCTTTCTCCTAGAATAGCGGCAAGCTATCAACTTTCTTCGGATCAACGATGGAAGCTCAACGCTTCTGTGGGGCGTTACTATAAAATGCCTACCTACACCATGTTAGGCTTTCAAGACTTACAAGGGAATTTTATCAATAAAAACAACCGTTATACCCAGAGTGACCATTATGTCTTTGGGATAGAATACAACTGGACCCCAACTGCTCGTATCACAGTAGAAGGATTTATCAAAGACTACAGTCAATATCCTGTTTCTGTCCTTGATCAGGTTTCACTCGCCAATAAAGGAGGCGGATTTGAAGTTTTAGGAAACGAACCTGTTGTCGATACCGGAGAAGGAAAAAGTACGGGGGTCGAAGTTTTATTCCAACAAAAGCTAACCAAAAACTTTTACGGTGTACTCGCCTACACTTACTTCTTTAGTGAGTTTAGCCGTGCAAACGGCCCCTTACTCCCCACCGTGTGGGACAGCAGAAATTTACTCTCTTTTACAGGAGGCTATAAATTAAAACGCAATTGGGAAGTATCTTTGCGTTATCGCTATGCTGGTTCAACCCCTTATGTCCCAACAAATGTAGCTGCCAGTCTTGCAGCCTATCCTAGAATTGTGTTGGATTACAACCGTTTAGGCGAGGTAACGCTTGATACATTTAGTCAAGGGGATATCCGTATTGACAAGAAATGGAATTTCAAACGACTTTCTTTTAACTTCTATCTCGAGGTTCAAAACTTCTTAGCAAAAGCAGTCCCGCGCCCACAAGAATACGGTCTAGCCCGCAATGAAGATGGAACTGAAGTAACCCCTAGGAGTTTAGTGCTTATTGACACAGATAGAACAGAGACTCCTCTCCCATCTTTTGGGTTTGTCTTTGACTTTTAAGGTTTAGGCAAATAAAAATCAGCTACTAATTCTTGATGTGCTTTAGTGCGTTGATGACGGGCTATTTCAAGTGTTAGCACGCTGGATTCACAGCGGGTAGCTAAACGAGAAAAGGATAACAATGCACGCTTAACTGGCGCAGCCTCATTTCCTTTTACCGCAGTAAAACGACTTAAGTAAAGTTCGTTTTTTTGGGCCTCATGGGTCGCCATTTCTTTGTATTCAATGGGTAAAATTACACTACAACTCCCTTGAGCAGACAACAATTGACCAATCCCAGCAAAAAGCTCTGTTAAAGGTAAAAACGCATGGTTACGGGCTTGATCTCTTCCTGCATTTTTGATGGTATAAGTTCCTTGATAAAAAGGCGGGTTACAAATAATATGGTCATAAATGACCAAAGAAGCTTTGCGATAATCTTGCAAGGACATTGCTGTACAGTTTAATCGCTTCGCCCAGGGACTTTGCTCAAAATTAAACACAGCCTCTGCTGCTGCTGCTTGATCTAATTCAATCGCATCTATCGCGATCTTTGGGTAACGCTGGGCGAGCATTAGGCTTATTAAACCTGTTCCTGTTCCTATATCTAAAACCCTTTTTGCACTGGGATCTATTTCACTCCAGGCGCCTAAAAGCACCCCGTCTGTACCGATCTTCATCGCACTATCCCGTTGACGGACAGCAAATTGTTTGAATTGGAAAATAGCGGTTTTCATTTATTGATAAAGAGAAACAAAACCATCGGGAAGCTGCACTGTGATGTGTTTATTCGCTCTATCGACCTTTACTAAAAAATCGTCGTGAATAGGAATGAGCATTTCTTTTTCGGCTTTTATCTGAAAGAGCGCTTGTGCCGTTTGATCGATCACCCCAGTAATTTCTCCTAAAGGATTTTGCCCTTCTTCGCCTATGGTAAAACCAATGACTTCATGATAATAAAACTTGTTACCTTTCAGTTCTGGGAGTGCCGCTAAAGGCAGGTAAAGATCCTTTTTAAGCAGGTGGTCTGCTTCTTCTTCTGTATCGATATCCTCGAATTTAAGTCTAAGTAGTTGCGACTTTTGTAATTGAGCACGTTCAATAAAAAAAGGAATCAACCTTTGCTTTTCTTCGACAAAGATTGATTCCAATAAGGTAAATTCTTCGGGATTGTCTGTATCTAGCTTTGCTAGCACTTCTCCCTTAAAACTAAATTTTGATACGATGGTTCCTAGATAGAAGCATTCTTCTTTCTTCATCGTAAGATAATTTATTCTGCAGCAGGAGCGTCTTCAGCAGCTTCCTCTGATTCTTCTGCAGCAGGTGCTTCTTCTGTAGCTTCGGCAGCAGGAGCTTCTTCCGCAGCAGCTTCGGCTTCGGCTTCAGCTTTTGCAGCAGCTTCAGCAGCGGCAGCTTCTTCTTCGATTGCTTTTGCGTCAGCGATACGTTTTTCGTTTACTTCCTTTTCAGCTGCGAGTGCTTTAGCACGTTCATCAGCTTCAGCTTGGGTTAAACCTTCAACTTTCGCTTGAATTTTAGCTTCTTTTTCTGTTGCCCATGCTTCGAATTTAGCATCTGCTTCTTCTTGCGTATGAGCGCCTTTAGCCACACCACCGTTTAAGTGATGCTTTAACATTACGCCTCTATAAGACAATAAAGTTCTTGCAGTATCGGTAGGTTGTGCACCATTTCCTAGCCATTTAACAGCAGTGTCAACATCGATGTTTACAGTAGCTGGGTTAGTGTTAGGGTTATAGGTTCCTATTTTCTCTAGGTAACGCCCATCACGCTTTGCGCGTGCATCTGCAGCTACTACCCAATAAAATGGTTTTCCTTTCTTTCCGTGTCTTTGTAATCTAATTTTTACTGGCATATCATATTAATTTTGAGCGTGCCCGACGCTCGGGGTTATTAATTCAGGCTGCAAATGTAACATTTTATTTTGGAAGTAACCACCCAATTTTTAGGCGAAGCCAAAAAAGCATGAAATCTCCTTGAATTCAGGTTTGTAGAACCATTTTAATCCCTTATTTTTGCGCCCTAATTTATTGAGAAAAAATTCATGCAAATTACTAGAACAGACGTCGATGCCCTAAACGCAAAAGTAGCTATTTCAATCGAACAAAATGATTTCGCCGAAAAGGTGGACAACATTTTAAAAGATTACCGTAAAAATGCTAATATCCCTGGATTTAGAAAAGGTCATGTCCCCATGGGAATGATTAAAAAACAATACGAAACTGCCGTTACAGCAGACGAGGTGAACAAACTCTTGCAAGAAAACCTCAATAAATACATTCAAGACGAAAAACTTGAATTATTAGGTAACCCACTTCCTGTAATGCAAGATGAAATCGATTGGAAGGCAGAAAGCCTTTCTTTTGAATTTGAATTAGGACTTGCCCCTAGCTTTGAAGTAAAAATCAAAGGAAAGAAAGCGGTTACCCAATACCAAATCGAAGCAGACAAGAAAATGATCGATGAGCAGGTGCAATACTTGCAAAAACAATACGGGAAAATCGAAGCCCAAACCGCGGTAGAAGAAGATCTTGAACTTAGTCTTAAGGTAACTAATGAAGAAGCCGAAATCAACGCAACCACAACTGTCGAATGGGAACAGTTGAAAGGGAAAAAGAATTTAGACGCGCTCAAAGCCGCCGGACTAAACGAATCTATTGCGTTAAAAACAAAAGGTTTATTTAAAGAAGATCATGTTTTAGCTCGTGCTTTAGGCATTACAGTTGACAAATTAGAAGAGGCTCCAAAAGAAGTTACGGTGACCGTTACAGAGGCAAACAAACGTACGCTTGCTGATCTTGACCAAGAATTATTTGACAAATTGTATGAGCCAGGTACAGTGAAAAATGTGACTGACTTAAAAGCAAAAATCAAAGAAGGGGTTGAAAAACAATTTGAACAACAAACAGAACAAAAGTTACTCAATGATGTAACCGAAAGTTTAATCGACGAAACTAAGTTTGATTTACCGAAAGAGTTCTTAGTTCGCTGGTTGCAAAATACCGGAGAGCAACCTTTAACTGAAGAAGAAGCTGCAGAGGAATACGAAAAATCTGAAAAAGGAATTCGTTACCAATTAATCGAAGGTGCATTGATCAAAGAGCACGACTTACAAATTCAATTTGAAGAATTACAAGAATTTGCTAAAGGAATGATCAAGCAACAAATGGCACAATACGGTCAACTTGATCCTTCTGATAAAGACTTAGAAGATATCGCTGCACGAATCTTTAGTAATCAAGAAGAAACAAAGCGTTTGTCTGATCAATTAATGAGCAAGAAATTATTAGATTTCTATAAAGAGAACGCAAACCTTAAGGTGAAAAAAGTAAACTATGACGCCTTTGTAAAAGAGGCCTATGGTAATGCACAATAAATTTGTGTACCTTTAGTTATATAAAAAACATTGCAAATGAATTACGGAAAAGAATTTAAGAAGTACGCCACAAAACACCATGGTATCAGTGCCATGCATTTTGATAAAATCACCAGTAGCATGACCCCTTATATCATTGAGGAGCGTCAAATGAATGTTGCTCAAATGGACGTCTTCTCAAGATTGATGATGGATCGCGTTATGTTTTTAGGGACGGGGATTGATGATCAAGTTGCAAATGTAATTCAAGCACAACTACTGTTTTTACAAAGTGTTGACCCTAAGCGCGACATTCAAATGTACATCAACTCACCTGGAGGAAGCGTTTATGCTGGACTAGGGATCTATGACACCATGCAATACATCACTCCAGATGTGGCAACAATCTGTACAGGAATGGCCGCTTCTATGGGAGCTGTTTTACTTTGTGCTGGGCAAGAAGGAAAGCGCACAGCGCTACCTCACTCGCGGGTGATGATCCACCAACCTTTAGGTGGTGCACAAGGACAAGCGTCTGATATTGAAATCACTGCTAGAGAGATCTTAAAACTCAAAGATGAGTTGTACCAAATTATCGCTAAGCATTCTGGCCAGACCCTCGAAAAAGTAAATCAAGACAGTGATCGCGATTACTGGATGAAAGCTGATGAGGCTAAAGCTTATGGGATGGTTGACGAGGTATTGACAAAATAAAAATACAGCTCAATGAGTGAAGAATTAAGTTGTTCCTTTTGCGGTCGCGCAAAACCACAAACAGACCTTTTAATCGCTGGTTTAGATGCTCACATTTGTGATCGTTGTATCGAACAAGCGCACGGAATTGTTTCTGAAGAAGGACAAAACGAGGAAAACCTCGCAGCTAGTTTTGAACTCAAACCCCCAAAAGAAATCAAAGCCTTTTTAGACGAATTTGTCATAGGACAAACCGAAGCTAAAAAAGTTCTTTCTGTCGCTGTATACAACCACTATAAGAGAATTCTCAACCCAAAGGTAGAAGAGGAAATTGAAATTCAAAAGAGTAACCTTCTCCTCGTTGGACAAACTGGAACAGGAAAAACCCTTTTAGCGCAAACCATCGCTAAAATGCTTCAATTACCACTCGCCATAGTCGATGCAACAATTTTAACAGAAGCAGGTTATGTGGGCGAAGATGTCGAAAGCATCTTAACCCGTCTTTTACAAGCAGCTGACTATGATGTTGAAAACGCTCAAAGAGGGATTGTCTTTATTGATGAGATCGATAAAATTGCACGTAAAAGCGATAACCCCTCTATCACCAGAGATGTTTCTGGAGAAGGGGTCCAACAAGCATTATTAAAATTACTAGAAGGCACAGTGGTCAATGTGCCTCCAAAGGGGGGACGTAAACACCCTGATCAAAAGTTTATTGAAGTAGATACTTCTAACATCTTGTTTATCGCTGGTGGTGCTTTTGACGGCATTGAAAGAGAAATCAATAAACGTCTTAACCTGCAAGCCATAGGCTATAAAACCGCTTCCTCTACCGAAGAAATTGACAAAGAAAACTTACTGCAATACATTAACCCTAAGGATGTAAAATCCTTTGGTTTAATCCCAGAAATTATCGGTCGTTTACCGGTGCTAACCTTTATGCATCCCTTAGATGGTAAAACCTTGCGCTCTATTTTAACAGAACCTAAGAACGCCTTGACTAAGCAGTACGAAAAACTGTTTGAGCTCGATGGGATTAAATTAGAATTTACTGCAGGGGCCTTAGACTATATCGTCGAAAAAGCATTAGAATACAACCTGGGGGCACGTGGATTGCGTTCTTTATGTGAAGCTATTCTCAACCACGCCATGTTTGAAATGCCTGGAGGTGAATTGACAGAACTTAAGGTCACTAAAGCTTATGCCGAACAACAGTTGAAGAAAGCGAACACCTCTAAGCTAAAAGCTGTTTCTTAAGCATTCATTTCTAGTAAAACCTCTATTAATTTACGGTCGTTAGATAGGCGAGGCACCTTATGCTGTCCCCCTAGTTTTTTCTTTTGCTCTAACCATCGATAAAAAAGACCTGCCTTTGCCACCGTTATTTTTGGTAGAACCATGGTCATATCCTTATATCTTTTTGCCTCATAATCTGAATTAAGTTTTTTCAGTTCTTTGTCTAAAGTCGACTGAAAAAGATCAAGGTCCTTAGGGGGGGATTTAAATTCGATGATCCATTGATGACTGCCTTTTTGTTTTCCTTCCATAAAAATAGGGGCAGCAGTATAATCAACCACTTCGACAGCACAGTGTTGTGCTGCAATTTCAATAGCGCGATCTGCATTTTCAACCACTAGTTCTTCGCCAAAGGCATTGATATAGTGCTTTGTTCTTCCGGCAATTTGAATGCGATAAGGAGACAATGAAGTAAACTTAACCACATCTCCGATTTTATAACGCCACAGTCCCCCATTTGTCGTGATGACAATGGTATAGCGTCTCCCTAACTCTACTTGAGCTAAAGGGATAATGGCTGAGTCATCTTCTCCTAAAGGAATAAATTCATAAAAAATGCCGTAGTCTAACATCAATAAAAGTTCGTCAGAATCATTGCGATCTTGTATGGCAAAAAAGCCCTCAGAAGCGTTGTAAATTTCATAAAACTGAAGGGAATGATCCTTTAACAGGGCTTCAAATTGACGGCGATAAGGGCGAAAGCTTACTCCGCCATGAAAATAAACTTCCATATTAGGCCAGATATCTTTGAGGCTTTTACCTGGATTTTGCGCAATCAATTTATGCAATAAGACCAGCATCCAAGAGGGGACGCCCATCAATCCCGTCACATTTTCTTGGGAACTCTCCTCTAAAATGGCTTGCATTTTAGCTTCCCATTCTGACATCAAAGACACTTTTAAACTGGGCGTACAATTCAATTCTGCCCAAAAAGGAAGGTTGTCTGTCATGATGGCTGAGAGGTCCCCAAAGGCACTTTTCTCATTGTGATATAATTCCTGACTACCGCCTAGTCGCAAGGTTTTTCCAGTAAATAACTGCGCCTCTGGATTATTGTTGATATAGAGTGAAAGCATGTCTTTCCCTGCTTTGTAATGACAGTCTTCTAGCGCTTGCACACTCACGGGGATAAACTTACTTTTCGCATTAGTGGTTCCACTCGACTTTGCATACCATTTAATGGGGGTGGGCCACAGAATATTATCTTCTCCTAAGCGAGCTGCATTAATTTCTTCGGCTAAGTTTTCATAGGTGACAATAGGAACGCGGCGGGCAAATTCTGCATATTGATTGATGGAACTAAAGTCGTACTGATAGCCGATCTTTGTTTTTTTGGCGAAGCCTAATAAGTCTTGTAACACTTCTTGCTGCACCTCATTAGGGTATTTGATGAACAGCTCAATTTGATGAATGCGTTTCTTAAGAAACCAAGAAGCAATGGAATTGAATAAGGGGATCGCCATAGAATCTTTATCTTTAGCATAAATTTAATTCTTTCCATCGATATGTTCTCAGGTGTCCTTAAAAAAATGCAAACTGAAATTGAGCAAGAAATTCAATACTATCTCGATCTTCCGCAGCATGTTCTCAATATGAATCAATGTGTGAATAAAAATTTAAGCTTAAGCTTAAAAGGCTATGAGTGCTTGAATTGTCAAAAGACGGAACCTATTTTTAGACAAGGCTTTTGTAAAAAGTGCTTTTTTGAAAGCCCACAAGCGGGAGATTGGATCATGCGTCCCGAGTTAAGCAAGGCGCATTTAGACATCGAAGACAGAGACCTGGCCTATGAAAAAAAGGTGCAGTTGCAACCCCATATTGTCTATCTCGCTCTTTCTAGCCACCTTAAAGTGGGGATCACCCGTAAGAGCCAAGTTCCCACAAGATGGATTGATCAAGGGGCGCATCAAGCGATGGCTTTATTAGAAGTCCCTAACCGTTATCTTGCAGGGGTGGGAGAAGTTGCCTTAAAAGAGCATTTTTCTGATAAGACCA
>JBELLO010000028.1:16019-17263 GCA_042096495.1 Candidatus Arcticimaribacter sp. | reverse complement strand
TAGCAGTTCGACAGTATCTACAACAATTGGAGGAACAATCGCTGTCATAGCAGATTCTACCACCTCAACTTCAACTGCGAATTCAGGAAATATATATTTTGAAAATGGCACTTGTAAATGTCCTCAAGCTAGTCTAGGAGATACAGCAACAATAGACGGAGTTAACTATATAGTGGTTGATGATACTACCCTTAGAAGTGAAATTACTTCTGGAAATATTAACCTGTGTACAACCTTTGTTACAGACATGAATGGATTATTTTCTGATAACACTTCGTTTAATGCCGACATAGGTTTTTGGGACACTTCTAATGTACTAGGCATGCAATTAACCTTTGCAAATGCTACTTCCTTTAATCAAGATATAAGTAGTTGGGATACGTCAAATGTTGGTGCAATGAATGGAATGTTTTCAGGAGCATCTTCATTTAATCAAAATATTGGGAATTGGAATATTTCAAATGTAACTGACATATGGGAGATTTTTCGATATGCTTCTTCCTTCAATCAAGATCTAAGTTCTTGGAATACCAGTAATATTGTAAGTATGAGAGGTATGTTTGAAGGCGCTATAGCATTTAACCAAAACATCTCAACTTGGGATACATCCTCTGTAACACATATGGGACAAATGTTTTTTGGAGCCGTAAGTTTCAATCAAAATATTGGGATGTGGAATATGACAAATGTACTATACATTGACAATATGTTTAATGGTGCAACGGTTTTTAATCAAAATATTGGAGGTTGGAATACCAGTAATATTATTGGAATGTCTGGAGTGTTTGACTCTGCCGAAGTGTTTAACCAAGATATAAGCACTTGGAATACCAGTAATGTTAACAATATGGAAAGTATGTTTTTTGGGGCATATTCATTCAACAAGGATATTGGAAATTGGGATACTAGTCAAGTAAATGACATGAATAATATGTTCAGAGTAGCTTCTGCATTTAATCAAGATCTCTCTAACTGGTGCGTAGACATAATCCCTAATGAACCTGATAATTTTGCAACTAACTCTGCATTAACTCAAGAGAATCAACCAATATGGGGAGCAGCTTGCGGAGGGAATAACAGCACAGCAGATCAGGATGGAGACGGTGTTGAGGATAGTATCGATGTGTGTCCAAACACGCCACAAGGGCAAAGTGTTGATGCAGCAGGTTGTCCAATAAACAATGTTAGCTGCGATTTCACTGTAGTTACTAACCCTTTTGATCAGTCGCTAGATTTCTGTCTCG
>JBELLO010000028.1:1506-15919 GCA_042096495.1 Candidatus Arcticimaribacter sp. | reverse complement strand
AGTAACTATTCTTCTTCTGTGGGTGGGATAATTATTGTGGATGGAAATTGTGGTGATAATGGTACTGGATCTGGATCAGATAATTGCGATTTCACTGTAGTTACTAACCCTTTTGATCAGTCGCTAGATTTCTGTCTCGATGAAGCAATCACGCCTTTTGAATTTAAATTACAATCAGACTGTAGCTCGTCTTCTTTGTCAATCGATGTAACTGGCTTACCCAATGGAATTGACTATATCATTAGTGCAACAGACTCCTTTACAATCTTAACCTTTCAAGGAACGCCTACTACCGCTGGGGTAGATATTGTCAATGTTAACATAACAGCCAGTAACTATTCTTCTTCTGTGGGTGGGATAATTATTGTGGATGGAAATTGTGGTGGAACAGGTTCGGGAACAGGAACAAATACAAATAATCAAAATGATAGTGATTTAGACGGTGTACCAGACCAATTTGACGAATGTCCTAACACCCCATTTGGATTACAAGTAGATAGCTTGGGTTGTCCTGATGTCCCAAAAGATTGCTTTATTACAGTTGAAGGAAGTATCCAAAAAGACATTTGCCTTGATCAACAAATTGAGCCCATTCGTTTAGCATTAACAACTACTTGTTCTAGTACTTATATTGATGCAAATATTATCGGTTTACCTCCTGGTTTAAGTTATTCAATGGTAAAAACTGACGAGGGGAATCAATTTGTTATCGATGGAGCAGCATTTATCCCTGGAGATTATCAAGTCACTGTATTCTTTTTTGATGTAGATAATTATGTTGAACAAACAGTTAATGGACGTATTCGCGTAGAAACAGATTGTAGTTCGACAGGAACGGGGACACAAAACGATCGTGACCAAGATGGAGTTGAAGACGATATTGACCTTTGTCCTAACACTCAAGAAGGAGCGAATGTTGATGAGAATGGTTGTGCAATCAGCGAAGGTAACTGTACACTAGCCATCAACCCACCAGATGATTTACAAGAAGAAATTTCGTTATGCATCAACACTCCCATGGATCGCATTGCCTTTACCATAGAAACAAATTGTAACAATGCTCGCATTGATGCACTCATAGAAGGTTTACCTCCAGGACTTGATTACTACCTATACTTAACCCCTTATGAAAAGGAATTTGTCCTTTATGGAGTTCCGTTCATTCCGGGTACTTTTGAGCTCAATATTATCATCACAGACACAAAAAATGGAGTGCAACAAGCCTTTGGCAGAACAATTGTTATCAACAACGATTGTGACAGCGCTACTTCTGGAAACGGTACAACAACCTTTGAAGATGAAGACAACGATGGTGTAAAGGACGATCAAGACGAATGTCCTAATACCGCACCTGGGACAGCGGTTGATCCTAAAGGATGTAGTGCCGATCAGCAAGCTGAAGCTTATTTAGGAGATGATGATAATGACGGAGTTTATAATTTCCTCGATGCTTGTCCAGATACAAACCCTGGGGAACCCGTAGATCCAAAAGGATGCTCTGAAGAACAAGGAGGTGCATCAGATTATATCCGTGATGCAGATGGTGATGGTATTATTGATCTCATCGATCTTTGTCCAGACACTTTAGCAGGAGATACAGTAAATGAATTTGGATGCTCTGAGGCACAATTGGCAGAAATCACCGATTTCGATCAAGATGGCGTAGACAATCAATTAGACCAATGTCCCTATACACCACCAGGACAACAAGTAGACGAGAACGGATGTTCAGTCGTCGATCAAGATAAAGACCTCGATGGAGTAATTGATACAATAGATGCTTGTCCTAATACTCCTGTAGGCGAATATGTAGACGAGTACGGTTGTGCAGTTGTAGAGAACGATAGTGATTTTGACGGTGTTAGTAATGAACTTGATCAATGTCCCTATTCTCCTCCGGGTATCGCAGTCAACGAAGTAGGGTGTAGCCAAGCAGAAGAACAAGCAAAAAATGATACCGAAGATGACGATAATGATGGTATCATTAACATCCTTGACCGCTGTCCAGATACTCCAGAAGGAACACAGGTAGACGAAACCGGTTGTACACCAGAAGAAAGTACCGCACAAGAATCTACCGATAATGACCTCGATGGTATCGCAAATGAAGATGATATTTGTCCTGGAACAGTACGCGGGGTAGCTGTGAATGAATTTGGTTGTCCGCTATATGAACTCGATAGCGATTTTGATAAAGTAAATGACAACGAAGATCTTTGTCCCAATACCCCCGTGGGAGAACCTGTCAACCAGTTTGGCTGCTCTATAGCACAAAAAGAAGCCGATCTTGATATGGACGGCGTTCCTAATGAGAAAGATTATTGTGCCGACACCCTACCCTATTTCGACGTTAACATCAACGGTTGTTCTGAAATTCAAATCGCGGTAGATAGCGACTTTGATGGAATCCCTAACGAATTTGATCAATGTGACAATACATTACCACTCACAACCGTAGATGAATATGGATGTTCTGAGGCGCAAAAAGATAATGATCAAGATGGAGTTCCCAATGCCATTGACCGTTGTCCAGATACATCAGCTAATGAAAAAGTAGACCCCTATGGTTGTGCCGAAGTTGAAGTCGATGGCGATGATGATCAAGATGGTATTAACAATAGCATAGACCAATGCCCTGGAACCTCTGCAGGAGTAACGGTAGATGAGAAAGGATGCGCTTATAAAGCACCGATCATAAAAGCACAAAGTTTTGAACAAAAAGAAAATAGTAGAGACATCGAAACAGAAGAAATTAGGACCTTCTTAGGGAAAGTTCTCTACAGTGACCCTAACGATAGTAGCGGATCTAACGCTAATATTAGCTTAGCCATTGCTGCAGGCGAAAATGCTGAATTGTTTGAATTAGTCGGCGACTCAATTTTCCTAGTAGGTCGTACCGATTTTGAAGAAAATCCAACCCCTAGCTTCACTATCGTTGCAACAAACAACTTAAATCAAAGCTCAGAAAAAGAAATAGTCCTTAAAGTATTAGATATTCCTAACACACAAAAGGTCGCTAATTTTGAAGTTGCTGTGTTCGATGTCGAAAACGAGTCAACTGGAGCAAAAGTTGATTATACCCGCTATTTGAATCCTAATCTAGATAAAGGAGTAGGAAAGTGGAAAATCAAGAAGAAAATTGTCGGTGGAAATGATGCCCACCTATTTAGAGTTGAAAGCTTTCAAGATGCAACAGATAAAGCTAATGGTAAGCGCATATTGGAAGGAGACTATTTAGCCTTTATTGACGAACCAGATTATGAGAATCCACAAGATCACAACCGAGATAACATTTATGAGGTTGATGTAGTAAATATCAATACAAATGATGGGGAAGCTGCACAACCTATTGTTATTCAACAAACCAATATCCTTGTCCCAGAAAATGATCCAACCGCAGTACAGATTCAAACTATCCCTGCTAATGCCACAGATGACACGGATGGAGATGGAATTTATGATATTGTAGATAATAGTCCTTTTGTTTATAACCCTAATCAAGAAGATAGTGATGGTGATGGTGTAGGAGATGTAACAGATGATGCAGATCACGATGGAGTATGGAATCCTAACGACATCTGTAATGAGACGCCACTTAATACTAAAGTGAATATTGAAGGTTGTCCTGTATTCTATCTCCCAACAAATAACTTCTCGGTTTCTTCTATTGAAAAATGTGTAGGTCAAAGTGGAATTGTCTTAGTTACCTCTGACACTTCATACAACTACACTGTCAATGTAACTGGACCGCTTAACGAAACACTTCCTCTTACTTCAGAAACCCTTACCTTAAGTGAAGTGCCTAATGGAACCTATAACATTTGCATCACAGTAGATGGGGTAGATCCATCAGAGTACCAGCGTTGTTACGCTATTACAGTAGAGCAACCTTCTCCTCTTTCTGTATACGGTAAGCTAGCCTCTTCTGGTAAAACAGTTCATTATGACCTCTCTGGTGGAGATGTCTATACTATTACCCACAATGGAGAAAGTATTCAAACAGATCAAAACTCAATTGACATTACTTTAGCAGAGGGAATTAATCATATTCGAATTACAACTGGAATTGAATGCCAAGGAATTTTTGAAGAAGATTACTTTAATTCTGCGGCTGTATATTATACACCAAATCCATTTGAAAGTGACTTATCTGTCTATGTAGGAGGCACAGATACTTTGATTACCATTGAACTCTATACCACTCAAGGAAGGTTAATCAAAACAAGCGAACACCAGCTAAGTGATATACAGCGGGTGATCAATTTAAATACTGCCGATTTACAACCTGGCGGTTATATCATTAAAAGCTGTGGAGAAACCACAACACAATCAGAAATAATTATTAAACGGTAACAAATGAAAAAAACAATTGTATTACTGGCCATAACTTTTATAACCCTTAACGCATGCTCAAAAGAAAGTGGAGGGAACGAACCACCAGAAGTTGTCATTCTTTATCCAACTGTGGCAGTATTAACTTTTCCGGCCAATAATGAACCCTGTCTAGAAACTACATCGGTTAACGATACACAGAGTTCAATCACATTTCGTTGGAATGCTGGTCTAAATGTAACTTCATATGACCTTAATCTTGTAAACCTTTCTAATGGTGCAAGTAATGTTTACAATACAACGACAAATAATAAAGTATTAACCCTTGAACACGACGAGCCTTATTCTTGGAAAATTATTTCTAATGGACAAAGTGGGAGTCAACCCGTAGAAAGTGATACTTGGAAATTTTATTTAGCTGGTCCTGCTCAAGTTAATTTTGCCCCTTTCCCTGCAGAATTGACAAGCCCTATTTCTGGTTCTACTGTAACACCTTCAGATGGGTTAGTACAAGTTCAGTGGACTTGTACAGATGCAGATAATGATATAACACAGTATGAAGTTTATCTAGATACAACAGATGGGAGCACATTAGTTAATACTATTGAATTTGAATCAATTACAACTTCAATCGAAGTAAGTGTAGAAAACAATACAATCTATTATTGGAAAGTGGTTACTACAGATGCAGAAGGTAATCAAAGTGATTCTGGCGTTTATACCTTTAGAACAAACTAAGCGCTTTTTGATTTAAAAAGGTTTTCCCCTAGGATAGCAATCAATAGTCCTGTAATAATGCCTTCTACAAACCCTACGCTCAAAGTAGTGATGGCTGTAGCGAGTAGATAGACTAATTGCTTTTTATCTTTTGCCCAAAACGCATAGATAAGCGGGAAATCAAACAAGAAGTAAACAGAATAAACAATGATCGCTGCAATCACAGCCTGAGGGAGAAAATATACGATCGGTGTTAAATACAAGAGGGTAAATATTAATATAACCGCTGCAACTAGACCCGCTAACTGCGTTTTTGCGCCAGATTTAATCACTAGAATAGAACGATTAAAACTCCCCGCAGGGACAAGTGAGCCAAACAATGCACTCACTATTTTCGCTAATCCTAGAGCGATCAAATCTCGATTAGGCTTCCAGGGGTTTACTTGGCGCTCTTCTACATTTTTTGCCATTACAAAACTCCCAATACTGGTTACAAATGCGATCCCAAAAGCAGAGGGTAAATACAACCATATGTCTTGATTAAATTCAGGGAGAATCAAAGAGGGTAAACCTTGCGGCACTTCACCGATCAAACTAATCCCTAGCGCTTCAAAATCAAAAACAAATGCAGCAATCCCAGTAACAACTAACAACACAATCGCCGTGGGAAATTGCGGTAGAACTTTAGCAAAAACAAACAACAGCAATAAGGATCCTGCAAATAGAGCCGTGGACATTAAATTGAAGTCTGCGACACTCAACCACAATTGATACAATCGTTCTATATAGCTAGATGTCAAAGAAAGTGATACCCCAAAGGCCGGCGGCAACTGTGAAATAATAATCACAACTGCAGCGGCTTGCACAAAGCCAGAAACAACACTCTTAGGGAGATAATGCACAAATCGTCCCAATTTAAACACTCCACATAAAACTTGTATTAAACCAATGAGGAAGCCCAGATTAACCACCGCAATGACAAAAGCAGCTGTAAAGGGTTCTTCAAATGGAGAGAGGGATTCAAATACAAAAATGGATATCACAGAAACAGGACCAACATTCAAATAATTTGATGTGCCCGTTAAAGCATAAACTATCAAAGGGATAAACGCACCATATAACCCATAAATAGGAGGCAATCCTGCCAAAAGCGCAAAAGCCATGGCTTGGGGGATCGTAATCACCCCCACAGTAATACCTGCAATGATATCATGACGATAACTATAATCTTTTGGGGGATTAAAAAATTTCATCGCGACCGTTTATTCCCCCTCAAGGTACAATTGTCTGTTGCAACAGTGCCTTAAATTTTAAAAAAAGAAAATACGATATCAACAATATTGATAATGAAGTTGATAAATGATATTGAAATCGATCTCAATTGGTCAAGGAAAAAGAAAGGACTTTTGTAGTTTTGATTGTTATACAATTAAGCCAAATATTATGGAAAGAATTAAATGTTTAATCATTGGGAGTGGACCTGCAGGATACACAGCAGCGATATATGCAGCAAGAGCAGATCTTAAACCCGTAGTCTATACTGGAATGGAACCAGGTGGGCAATTAACTACTACTACAGAGGTAGATAACTTCCCAGGATATCCTAAAGGGGTAGACGGTCCTTCCATGATGGTCGAATTACAACAGCAAGCAGAGCGCTTTGGGACAGAAGTTCGCATAGGACATGTGACTGAAGTAAACCTGAGTAAAGAAGAAGGCGGCATTCATACCGTTGTTGTCGATAGCACAACAACCATAGAAGCAGAAACCATTATCATTTCTACAGGTGCGAGTGCAAAATATTTAGGTATCCCTAGTGAACAACGTTTACGTGGCGGTGGAGTTTCTGCCTGTGCCGTTTGCGATGGCTTCTTTTACAAAGGACAAGAGGTCGCTATTGTAGGAGCTGGAGACACCGCTGCAGAAGAAGCGACTTATCTTGCTAATATTTGCACTAAAGTGACCATGCTGGTACGTCGCGACGAAATGCGCGCCTCAAAAGCCATGCAACACCGTGTTAATAATACAGAAAATATTGAGGTATTATACAATACCGAAGTGGACGAAGTACTAGGTGAACAAGTGGTTGAAGGGCTTAGAATGGTCAACAATACTACCCAAGAAAAAACAGAAATCCCTATTACAGGTTTATTTATCGCCATTGGTCACAAGCCTAATACAGATATCTTTAAAGGACATCTCGACATGGACGATGCAGGTTACTTAATTACTAAAGGGAAATCAACTAAAACAAACCTTCCAGGAGTATTTGCCTCTGGAGACGTGCAAGATAAAGAGTACAGGCAAGCTGTTACTGCTGCAGGAACAGGCTGTATGGCTGCACTAGATGCAGAGCGCTACTTAGGCGCGCTAGGCGCGCACTAAGCGAGCTTATTTAAAATATTTTTTGATAAAGTTGAAAGTGGTTGAACTTCTTGTTCGCCACTTTCCATGTTTTTAAGCACTACTTCTTCGCGACTCAATTCTTCTTCCCCTAGCAAGACCACCCACGGAATCTGCTTTTGATTCGCATAAGAAAGTTGCTTCTTCATTTTTACCGCATCGGGATAGAATTCTGCGCGTATGCCTTTATCCCTCAAAGCAGCGACTAATTGATTCGCTTTTAATGCAGAGGCTTCGCCAAAATTTATGAACAAGACCTGAGTTTGATTTTGCACAGAAGCGGGGAATAACCCTAGCTCTTCTAAGACCAAATAAATACGGTCAAAACCAAAAGAAATCCCGACTCCGCTCATGTTTTTCATCCCAAAACCAGCTGTAAGATCATCATAACGTCCTCCCCCACCGATAGAGCCCATCTTTACCCCCTTTGGCGCAGCCACCTCAAAAATACAACCGGTGTAATAATTCAAGCCACGGGCAAGGGTAACATCGATAGCAAGCTCAATTCCTTTTAACCCAATTTTGTCCAACTGATCGGTGACAAAACGAAGCTCTTCGATCCCGGCTAATCCTATTTGTGAACTGGATAAAAATGCGGTTAATTGATCTAAACGTTCAAAGGCAGTTCCATTGAGCTCCATTAAAGGCTGGATTTTTTCAATCGCAGTGGGAGAAAAACCTTTTTCGGTTAATTCTTTCACCACCCCATCAAAGCCGATCTTGTCTAGTTTATCTAGTGCGACGGTAAAATCGATGAGTTGATCTGCAGCCCCGATTATTTCTGCAATTCCAGCGAGCACCTTTCGGTTATTCATTTTAAGGGTTGCCCCTTGAAGGCCTAGTTTTGTAAAGGCGGTGTCATACAATTGACACAATTCTATTTCTTGCCATAAAGAGGTACTCCCTACCACATCTGCATCGCATTGATAAAACTCTTGAAATCTCCCGTGTTGTGGACGATCTGCACGCCACACGGGTTGTATTTGATAGCGTTTAAATGGAAAGACTAAGTCGTTTTGGTGTTGTACCACAAAACGGGCAAAAGGCACCGTTAAATCATAGCGCAATGCTTTCTCTGACAAGGAACTGGAAAAAGCGCCTAAACGATTTTCTTCTAGTGCTTTTAGGTCTGCTTTTTTTAATTTTTCACCGTTGGATAAGATTTTAAAGATCAGGCGATCTCCTTCTTCTCCATATTTTCCTAAAAGGGTTTGGGATTTTTCAAAAGAAGGGGTTTCAATAGGTTGAAATCCAGCAGTTTCAAATGCTTGCTGCAAAACGTTTTTAAGATAGTTGCGCTGAGCTACTTCTTTTGAAGAAAAATCACGGGTTCCTTTAGGTAAAGAGGGTTTCATATATTTAAACTAAAGCATTGAATACAAATATTCAAATTTTTGAAGGGCTTATGCAAGAAATTCTAGGATACTTTTAAATCGCTTGTCACTACTAATTTGGGCACCTTTAATAATCATACCATACAGCTCTTCTTTTCGGTCGTAATCATAATTTTTTGAAGAGCGATAAAAAGTCACAGATTCGTCGTGGATATGGTGCAAGAGCCATTGCCATCCTTCTGGGGTAGTGATATCTTGATCCACATTTGTCAACTTGACGGCAATCAAGTTCATGGTGTTTTCAAGGCACTCAAAAATAAAAAAGTGGTTAGGGCTAAGATGCTCTAAATAGAGGTCTTTTGACAAAACGTCTCCCCAGACTAAATCAGAGAATTGGTCTAAGTGTAGATCTACTGTTTGCGGGTCATTCGCTTTGATTTCTTCCCATTGCTTTCGATCAATCGATAAGGCAGCGAGATACTTAGCGAATTCTTCGTGTAGCTCTTCTAACTGTTCTTTGCTAAGACGGTGATATTCCATATAAAAAAACCCCACTATTGTGGGGTTGAATTATGTTTAAATTTGAATTAGGCCTTTTCAGGAATAATTTCAAACGGTACTTCGACAACAACTTCTCTGTGAAGGCGAACCGTCGCTTCATAAGCGCCTAAACGCTTAATTGTGCGTCCTGGCAAGCTAATAAACTTCTTGTCGATTTCTTGTCCAGCTTTTCCAAAAGCATCGGCAACATCTTGTGCTCCAATTGAGCCAAATAGTTTATCGCCAGAACCTACTTTTGAAGCGATCTTAATCTCTAAGGCTAATAAAGCTTTTCCTAGCTTGTTCGCATCATCAATTAATTTTTGCTCTTTAAAAGCACGTTGTTTTAAATTTTCTGCTAAAACTTTTCTTGCAGAACTAGTGGCTAATACTGCTTTCCCTTGTGGGATTAAAAAGTTTCTTCCGTAGCCGTTTTTTACTGTAACGATGTCATCCTTAAATCCAAGGTTTTGTACATCTTCTCTTAGTATGAGTTCCATGATCTAAATTGGATTATTTTAATAAATCGCCTACATAAGGCATTAATGCTAAATGACGTGCGCGTTTTACAGCAACAGACACTTTACGTTGGTATTTCAAAGAAGTACCCGTCAAACGACGTGGTAATAATTTTCCTTGTTCGTTTACTAAACCGATTAAAAAGTTTGCGTCTTTATAGTCCACATACTTAATACCTGAACGCTTAAAACGACAGTATTTTTTCTTATTGTTGGTTTCAATATTTAATGGAGTTAAATAACGGATTTCTCCTTCTTTTCTCCCTTTAGATTGTTCTTCAATTTTAGACATGTCGATTAGGCTTTAGCGGTTTCTTTTAATTTCTTTACGCGTTTCTCTGCCCAAGCAATAGCGTGCTTGTCGAGTTTCACAGTGAGGTAACGCATCACGCGCTCATCACGTCTAAATTCAACCTCTAGTGGATTGATCGCTGCACCGTCTACGGTGAACTCAAATAAGTGGTAAAATCCACTTTTCTTGTTTTGGATTGGGTAAGCTAATTTTTTTAGCCCCCAGTCTTCTTGGTTAACAAATTTACCTCCCTTATCAGTGATGATAGCGGCAAATTTCTTAACTGCTTCCTTTATCTGATCTTCAGATAAAACGGGATTCAAAATGAAAACAGTTTCGTAATGATTCATAAAAATTGATTTATTTAAGGCTGCAAAAATAAAGCAATTCCCTTCTTAGACCAAATATTACTTGTTTTTTATTCTTTTATCTACTCGCTTTTTTTTGTAATTTTGAATAAAGACCCAAATATGTCCCTTAGTTTCCTCTACATAGACGAAAACCTATCCTCACAAGAGAGTATCTCAAAAAACCTTAAAATGTTCTTTGAGATAGATAATATCCACTGTTTTAACAGCATTAGAAAAGCCAATAGGTACCTCAAAGAGGCAAAGGCAGATGTCATTATTATTGATCCCAATTTTACCAAAGAAGTAGGTTTTAGTTTTGTGGAGAACAGATTAAACGATCATCTTTTTATTTTACACTCTGCCAGAACAAAAGATGCTGTTCGCGGATATGAGCTTGGCGTATTTGACTTTTTACCTAAACCCTGTATTGAAGATCGCTTCTTGATGTGTTTGAAACGATTGAAAAACCAAGAGTATATCATTGAAAAAGAACGTTCTATTCTTCCTCAACCCTATGTTGAAGTGCGTTGTGATTTAATGAAAGAACGCATTTTACACGATGATATTTCTCATGTAGAAGCCATGGGGGATTATGTCAAAATCGTGACTGAAGAAAGAAAATACGTGGTGCTAATGTCAATGAAAAAAATTGAAGAGCTCTTACCAGAAGAACTCTTCTTTCGCACCCATAAATCTTTTATCGTCAATAGTAAAAAGATTGAAAATTTCAACGCAAAAGAAGTCGCTTTAAAAAAAGTCAAAATCCCATTAAGCCGCTTTAAAAAGCAAGCGTTTATTGCTTTTATGCAAGCCATCTAAGCGGGATCTACATCCACATTAACCTTTACCGATCTAAACTGCCCCACAGCTTCAAGGCTTTTTAAAGCCCGAGATACATTTATTTTAATCTGTTTGCGCTGGGCATTATCGGGATATTTGATCATTAATTGCTTAATAAACTGGTTGCGAACCCTAGCTACCGCTGGGTCAACTGGGCCCAATACAGGACTAGGTAAGTACTGATTTAACACATCTGCTAACCACTGTGAGGCTTGATCCACTTTGTGAAAATCTCTTGCTTTAAGTGAAATACGTATCAATCGATAAAAAGGAGGATAGTCAAAAGTTTTTCGTTCGCTAATTTGCTGTGCATACAAGGCTTCATAATTATTTTGAATCACCTGCTGTAAAACGGGATGCTCTGGCGAAAAAGATTGTAATAATACCCTGCCACGGGTTTTTGACCGCCCTGCCCTACCGGCCACTTGTGTCAACAATTGAAAGGCGCGTTCATGTGCGCGAAAGTCAGGAAAAAATAATAAAGGATCGGTATTGATCACCCCTACTAAGCCCACATTTTTAAAATCCAAGCCTTTGGTGACCATTTGTGTTCCCACTAGTATTTTGACTTCCCCAGAAGTAAAACGATCAATAATCCCTTCAAAGGCTCTTTTTCCACGGGTAGAATCCCAATCCATTCGTTCTACTCCAGCCTTTGGAAAATATTGTTGCACCTGCTCTTCTATTTGCTGAGTTCCTGTGCCTTTTACGTCAAGATTAGGACTAGAACACACCACACATTGTACCGGTTTTGCAATATGGTACCCGCAATAATGACAACGCAATTGCTGGTTGTATTGATGGTAGGTTAAAGAGACATCACAATTGGTGCACTGCGGAATATGCCCACAACTGTGACATTCAAGTAAAGGGGCATAGCCTCTTCTATTTTGAAAGAGTATAATTTGTTTGCCTTCGGCCAAAGATTGCTCGATCGCCTCGAACAGAGTAGGTGAAAACAAACCTTGCATACTTTTGCGCTTATGCGCTTCTTTTAAATCTACTGTTTCGATCAGTGGTAATAGGGCTTCGCCAAAGCGCTCTAGCAATTGCACATAGCCATACTTGTTTCGCTCCACATTAAAACGCGATTCAATCGACGGAGTCGCAGAACCCAACAACAACTTACAACCCTGTTGATGTGCCAAAACTATCGCGGCATCTCTCGCTTGATACCTGGGGGCAGGGTCAAATTGCTTAAAAGAAGTTTCGTGCTCTTCGTCTACGATAATAAGACCTAAATTTTTAAAAGGCATAAATAGCGCAGAACGCGCTCCTAAAACAATCCTTGCCTTGTCTGTATGATGCAATATGTTTTTCCACACCTCCACCCGCTCGTGAATCGAATATTTAGAATGGAAAACGGTCACCTGTTCTCCAAAGCGTTCTTGTAAACGCTGCACCATCTGGGCAGTCAAAGAAATTTCTGGAAGCAGAAATAAGACCTGCTTGTTCTGGGCTAATTGTTCCTCAATCAAAGAGAAATAGACCTCTGTTTTTCCAGAAGAGGTAACTCCTTCTAACAGGACAACTTCTTTTTCTTTCCAACTTTGCTTAACAGCCGATAAAGCGCGGTCTTGTGCAGGAGATAAAGTGGGGCGGGTAATCGATTTCGCATCGCGCAAAATAGGCCGGTCTTCTTGTACAAATCGCTCCTCTATAATTTCTTTTTCTAGGAGGGTTTTCACTAAAGTGCTCTCTACTCCTAAACGTTTTTTTAAGGGCGCCCATTTAACCCACTCTTCTTGTTCTTGAAGTAGTCCCAATAAAAAACTGCTTTGCTTTGGCGCGCGTTTAAGTTGATCAAAAACAGCCGCTAAAGCTTGATCTCCTTGATGCTTTGATGCAATGCGAAGATAGCGATGGTATTTAGGGGTATACTTTTCTTTTAAAGATTGAACCGTTTCTACATAGCCCTTTTCGACTAAGTCTTGAATCAAGGGTAAAACAGACTTCCGCTGAACAATGGATTGAATATCTTCAATCAATAAGTCTCTTTTGGCTAAGCCTTCTAAAACCAAAAAAGCATCATCTGAAACACTGTCCCAATCGATTTCAACCTCAGCGACCTTTGCAACAATAGTCTCACTCGCCAGCAAAAAAGCACTGGGTAAAGCAGTGCGTAAAATACTGCCCATAGAGCAGCGATAATAATCACTCATCCATTCCCAAAAGGTGATTTGATCTGGAGTAACAATGGGATGTTCATCCAGAATCACTTCGATGGGCTTTGGTTCATAAGTCTGTGGGGCGACTTGATGTTTCTTGTAGACTAAGCCAGTGTAGAGCTTATTTTTTCCAAAAGGCACCCCTACCCTAAAACCCGGAGAAAGAAAGTTAAACTCGGCTTCTTCTACCACATAAGTAAATGCTTTGGGCAATGGTAATGGCAATAAGACATCGACGAAATAGTGCATTCAACAAGCTATTTATTTTCTTGTTTTAAACGACTAATGGTGGCATTGAGTTCAAAGCCTAAAAGCAATACGATTGAATTGATCCAACTGTATAACATAAAAATCAACAATGCCCCTATTGAGCCATACAACTGGTTATAATTTGAAAATTGATCCACATAAATCCCAAACAAATAGGTGCTACAGATAAACAGCAATAAGGTCATCAAAGCTCCGGGAGAGAAAAAGTGGGTTAGTTTTCCTTCGATGGTGCCAAAATAATACAAAATCGAGATAGAGAAATAGGTCAGGATAATAAAGAAAATATTTTGCCCCCATAATACCCAATCAAGAGCCTCTGGCAACACATTTTGCAAGGCCAGTTTAAAATAAATAAAAGAGATCACCGCAATCAATAGTAAGAATGCTAGAAGCACACTTACGCCTAAAGCAAACAAATACTGCTTAAAAATATTGCGCAACTCTTTGACGTGATAAGACACCTCAAAACTGGTGAAAATCGAGTTGACTCCGTTAGCCGATAAAACAATTGATAATATAAAAACCGAAGAGAGCAATCCCCCACGAGGCTTGCTTTGAATGTCTTGAAAGATTTCATTAAAAAAGCCGTGGGTGTCTGCCGGCAAGAGGGTTTCGATAAAATCCAATAAAACCACATCAAAATTCTCTA
>JBELLO010000028.1:0-1406 GCA_042096495.1 Candidatus Arcticimaribacter sp. | reverse complement strand
TCTGCCGGCAAGAGGGTTTCGATAAAATCCAATAAAACCACATCAAAATTCTCTATCGAAAAAACGGTTGGGATAAAAGGAATTAAATTCAGTACAAAAAGTAAAAAGGGAAATAAAGCCATAAAAAAGCTAAAGGAAATAGAGCCCGCTCGTGCTGTTAGTGCCCCTTTAATAATCCCTACAATATACATTTCTAAAAGCTCGTACATTGAAAATCCTTTTAATCCAGGAATACGCAACAAGCGCAAAAATGCGATCACTTGCTTAATCCCCGGGAAAGATGTCCATTGATTACTCACCTAATGTTATTTCTTCAAAATTAATGCATTTCGTGGGGATAACCTGCCTCCCCTTTGTATTTTTGCCTTATGGAATGTATACTGCTTTGCGTCGGGAAAACAGATCAGGCTGAATTAAAGCAATTGATCGAATTGTATCAAAATCGATTAAAACACTATACTAAGTTTTCTTTAGTCGTTATTGACGATATCAAAAACAGTAAAAACCTAAGCGAGAAACAACAAAAAGAAGCCGAAGGTAAAGCCTTAGAAAAACAATTAAACGCTGGAGATCGTATCATCTTATTAGATGAAAACGGAAAAAGCTTTAGCTCTGTTGCATTTTCAGACTGGATCAATAAGCAGCAAGTCTCTGGGGTAAAACGCTTGGTCTTTATCATTGGGGGACCATATGGTTTCTCGGCAGATATTTATGCCCGTGCCCAACAGAAAATCAGCTTATCCAGTATGACCTTTTCACACCAAATGGTGCGACTATTTTTTGTTGAACAACTCTATCGCGCCCATACCATTTTAAAAAACGAACCTTATCACCACCGCTAATGAAATTAGTTTTTGCCACCCACAACAACAACAAACTCGAAGAAGTAAAACAATTGCTTCCAGCGCATATTGAACTCCTTAGTTTGACCGATATTGGCTGCACCGAAGAGATCGAAGAAACAGGGAGCACCCTAGAGGAAAACGCTTATATCAAAGCGCGTCATGTTAAAACCCACTATGGCTTGAACTGCTTTGCCGATGATTCTGGTCTTGAGATTGATGCTCTAGATGGAGCCCCCGGAGTCATTTCGGCCCGCTATGCAGGGCCTCAAAAAGATAATGAAGCCAATATTCAAAAGGTCTGGGAAAACCTTAAAAATCACCCTGACAAAAGTGCGCAGTTTCGCACCGTGATCGCCGTTTGTATCGATGAGCAAGAATGGGATTGTGAAGGCGTGGTTCGAGGGGCTTTAATCGACGAAAAACGCGGGGATGGTGGCTTTGGTTATGATCCGATTTTTATTCCAGAAGGTTATGAGCAAACCTTTGCGCAATTAGGGAGTGATGTGAAAAATAAAATCAGCCATCGTGCAAAAGCTACTCAACTGTTTTTAAGTCGATTGA
>JBELLO010000027.1:0-17488 GCA_042096495.1 Candidatus Arcticimaribacter sp. | reverse complement strand
CATTTTGATTGATAACTGCATTTGCTTCTAAAAGCTCACGAACGTCAGCTTGAACGTCAGCAAGCGTGCTTGAGATAGCATCTAAATCACCAGCTTGAGCTACATTAGCAAGAGATGCTTGCAACGCAGCGAGTGTTTGAGATACAGTAGCAAGTCCAGCTTGTGTAGCGGCGTTTGCGGCTGCAGCTGCACTATTTCCACTAGCAATAGCTGAAGCATTGGCACCAACAGCAGTGTTGATTGCAGCAACAGTAGATTGTAAAGCAGTAATGGCACTAGAAACACCAGTCAAACCGTCAACTGTGCCTTGTAAGCTAGTGATTTGCGATGTCAACTCTTCGAATTGATCATCATAGTTTTGACACCCAACAACCGTTAGTGCAAGCGCCAAAAGACTTAATAAACCTTTTTTCATTTTTGATAAAATTAAATTAAAATTAATAATGCTTTTTAAAATTTAGATTAACATTTGTTTGCAAATATAAGTATTCTAAGCAAACATCAAATGTTTTTATTAAAAAAAAACAGGATTTTTCAAGGATTAATCCTTGGTGAAGAGTACCGATCAAAAAAAAACCCTCGAAAACGAGGGTTTAAAGATTTTTAAGACTTTCTACAAAGCATTAACGGTATTGTCAGCAAATATACAATTTTATTCTAAGAACTATAAAAAAGAGTATCTCTTTTATTAACAATTCTTAATAAAGTAGATTGACTGGTGTTTCTAGTCAAGTAGAAACTCTGTCTACAACTGTAATGGTCTAATGACTGCTGTAGATGCAATTCAAGACTCCGTTGACAATTTGCCTGATCCTGCAGATTACACTACTGAATTGGCTGAACTTCCCACTGGTCTGGCCGATGCACAAACAGCGTTTGCCTCCCATGATTTTTTCGCTCTTTCACAACTGACTTTTAAAGTAAATACCAACCGCTTTGCAATGAAGTATGACTGAGCGCTCAAGAGAAACTACCTTTCTAAAATACATTAACTTATAAGAAAATAAAGATAGTTATGCCGATGATTTTATGCGCAGCGTATATCAATTAAAATTATGATTTACGCTTCCAGACCTGTGTTCTCCCTAAAAAAGAAAAACCTAGAAATCCACGGACATTTAAGGTGTTATCATCGGCTAGACTAATAGTACAATCATATAACTTCCCGTTAGCAGGATCCATGATGTCTCCATCTGTCCAATTATCACCGTCTTGTTCAAGTCCCTTGACAATTACAAGCCCTTCGATAGGCTGATCTTTTTCTTTCCCTTTACAGTTGACACATAACTTTCCTTGATCTTCTGGAAGTAAAAGGCGTTCAATACGGCCATAGAGTTTGCCGTCTTTTATATAAAGGACAATTTCTGATTTTTCAACTCCAGTCTCGTCATCAATGTTGACCCAGGTCCCCACAACGCTATTGGGTTGGAAAGAAAATAAAAGTGCTGCGATTAATGCTTTCATGTTTTTTTTCTAAAAATAGGAAAAGATCAAGAATTAATAGAAAATGGGTTTCAAAGTTTTGTGTAACTTTCAAACATGAGATATTTAAAGTACCTTTTTTTAATCTTGAGCATGCTTTGTTTTTTTGAGGTTTATTACCTGCATAGCCAACTCAGTTTTATTGACAAACCCTATTTATATGCAGGGCTTGCCTTCTTATTTTCTTTCCTTTATTTCTTTGTCAAACAAAAAAAGTCATAATGCGTATTATTGGTAAAATTATTTTAGCCCTTTTAGCTTTCGTTTTTCTTCTCTTCCTTATCGGTGGAGTGTTTTATTTCGTTGAAGCACAAAAAATTAAAGAAATCTATGGTCAACTAGGAGAAAAACCTTCGACCCTTCAAGTAGATGGGCTCACTTTTAGAGACTTGAATAAAAATGGTCAATTGGATGTTTATGAAGATTATCGCAATCCAACCCCAGCACGTGTAGAAGATCTATTGTCACAAATGACCCTGGAAGAAAAAGCCGGAAGTATGTTTATCAGTATGATCGGAATGACCAGTGAAGGAGATCATCTAGATCTACCTCCTCTCACTTTTGATCCGCTCAATATTGTTTTTTACACCATCTTATTACCTAATGCAGAAATGCTGGTGCATAAAAAAATGAATCACTTTAATATCATCAATAGCTATACCCCAGATATATTAGCAAAGTACAACAACCTCTTGCAAGAAAAAGCTGCACGCAGTCGCCTGGGAATACCTATTACGATTGCAACTGACCCCAGACACGGGGGAAAAAACAACCCTGGGGCAGCCATATACACGCCATCTTTTAGTCAATGGCCCAGTTCTTTAGGGCTGGCCGCAACTAGAGACACTACCCTCGTACGTCAATTTGGAGAAATTGCCAGAGAAGACTATAAAGCGACTGGTATTCGCCTCGCACTCCACCCCATGGCAGACCTCGCCACAGAACCGCGATGGGGAAGATCAAATGGAACTTTTGGGGAAGATGCTGCACTTTCTGCTGCAATGACTTATGCTTATGTCAAAGGTTTTCAAGGCGATACCCTCTCAAAAGAAAGTGTGATTTGTATGACCAAACATTTTAGTGGAGGAGGTCCCCAAAAGGATGGCGAAGACGCCCACTTTCCTTATGGAAGTGAGCAAGTCTACCCCGGCAATAATTTTAACTACCATGTTAGACCTTTTGTAGAAGGAGCATTCCCCGCTAATACTGGGCAAATCATGCCCTATTATGGTATACCAGTAGGTCAAACAGACGAAGATGTTGCCTTTGGTTTTAACAAACAAATTATTACCAAAATGCTGCGCGACTCTTTAAAGTTTGATGGCGTAATTTGCACCGACTGGAATATCGTCAATGATAAAGGACTAGATACTGCCCGTGCGTGGGGAGTAGAAGGCCTTAGCCCAGAAGAAAGAATGCTTAAGGTGATCGAAGCAGGTTGTGATCAATTTGGCGGAGAAGATACTCCAGAACAGTTAATCGCCCTTGTCAAAGAAGGAAAGTTGAGCGAAGAGAGAATCAATGTCTCTGTTAGAAGACTCTTAAGGGATAAGTTTACCATTGGCCTTTTTGAAAACCCCTATGTCGATCAAGAGCAGGCATTGAAAATCGCTACTGCCCCCCACAAACTCAAAATGGCCGAAAAAGCACAAGTAAAATCAACTATTCTACTTAAAAATGAGGCTGTTTTACCCTTAAATAAAGGTCTTAAAATCCTTTTAGACGGCTTTGAAGACCCAACAGCATTTAGTGCATTTACCACTGTGGTTAACACCCTAGAAGAGGCCGATGTGGTATTGGTAAAACGCAACACCCCTTTTGATGAGCGAAACGATTATTTTCTAGAGCAGTTTTTCCATCAAGGCCGATTGTATTTTACCCCAGAAGAATTAGTACCTATAGAGGCATATGCCAAAGAAAAACCAGTAATCACGATGGTCAATCTTGAACGCGCTGCCATTCTCACAGACATTGCGAATTTGTCCCAGGGGTTATTTGTTGAATTTGGAACCACAGAAGCGACTATGGCAAAAATTCTTTTTGGCGAAGCCTCCCCCAGTGGAAAACTCCCCATAGAACTACCCCGTTCTCAAGAGGCCGTTGAAGCACAATTTGAAGATGTGCCTTATGATTCAGAAGATCCCCTTTTTCCCTTTGGATTTGGACTAAAATATGATACCAAATGATACTCACAGAGACTGAAGAAATGTTGGTGATTATCTTAGGGGCCTTTATGTTTATGGCCATCATCGGCAGGACCATTAAAGATTATCAACGCATGTCGCGTGAAGCGAAAAAAGAAGTCTCACAACGCGAAAAAGACATTGCCTATGTTAAAAAACTGAAAGAAGTGGTGGATTTAAAAAACGAAAAGCTGCAAAAGCAAATCAAAGAACAAGATAAGGCATAAGAAAAACTGATTCTAAAAAAGTGAGACTCGACAAAGTTTCCTTACATTTGTACCTACAACAGTTATTCAATTGCTATGAAAACAGTTTATCACGCCGCTGCGACAAGAGGCCATCAAGATCATGGATGGTTAAAGGCGAATCACTCCTTCAGTTTTGCGAATTGGCATAATCCAGAGCGCGTTCACTTTGGCGCCTTACGGGTTTTAAACGACGACTATGTCGCTGCAGGAACAGGCTTTGGTACCCATCCACATGATAATATGGAGATTATTACCATTCCATTAGTAGGAGATTTAACCCATCAAGACAGCATGGGGCATGCTGCTGTAATTTGTGAAGGAGATATACAAGTAATCAGCGCTGGAACCGGTATTTATCACAGTGAGCAGAACAAAAGACAGGATAGTCAGGTAGAATTATTACAATTATGGCTCTTCCCAAATCAGCAAAATGTTAACCCGCGCTATGATCAAATATCGATTCGGGATTTAAAAAAAGAAAATGCCTTTTATCAAATCTTATCGCCTAATAAAGAAGATGAAGGCTCGTGGATTTATCAAGATGCATGGATGAATCTAGGGAATTTTACAGAAGATACCAATACATCTTATACCCTAGGCAATCCCAATAATGGCGTATATGTTTTTGTCATTGAAGGAAGCGCTCAAATTGCTGGACAAACCCTAAATAAAAGAGATGCTTTAGGAGTATGGGAGACAACCGATATTGATTTTAATATTGCAAAAGATTCCCGCATTTTACTAATTGACGTTCCCTTAAAATTTTAACATGATTAACGAAGAAACGACCCTAAAACAAGCCATCGATCATCTACAGGATCGCATTGATAATAATGACGTTAAAGATGCCGTTCACAAGATTAAGTTCATGACCGCTAGAGATGTGCTTAATGAGTTATTAAGAGGGTAAAACTCACTTAATTTCAGCATTTATTTATCGCCGTTTTAGTAAAATTAAAGATCTTTGATTTTATGGAGCGATGCAGATGAAGAAATATTACCCTTATTTACTGGTTTGCTTAATGGCTATAGGAAGACTCTATGGGCAAGAAATCTCTCCTATACAAATTTTTACCCCTCAGCAAATAAACTCTGGGAATCAAAACTGGATGATTTCCCAAGGAGAAGATCAAACCGTTTATTTTGCAAATAATCAAGGTCTAGTAAGCTACAATGCTTCACAATGGAAGCTACATCCGGCTAAGGACAACTCAATCATCCGTGCGGTTAAAGTGATTGATAACCGCATCTACAGTAGTAGTTATAGGGATTTTGGTTATTGGGAAAAAGATAAAACTGGGCAGTTAAAATACAGCTCGCTTAGCAAAGAATTATCCATTGAAGTCCTAGAAGATGAACAATTCTGGAATATCACTGAATTCAAAGAAAAACTTGTCTTTCAATCTTTAAACCGATTAATTTTCTTTCATCCTACCACAAAAGAAATCGCTTTTATTCCGACAAAAAACACCCTTTTAAAATCGTTTAAAGTAGCAGAACAGCTGTATTATCAAGTACAAGGAGAGGGGCTTTACCAGGTCAAAGACGGCAAAGCAATTTTAACCTCCGATGCCCCCATATTTAAGGATCAAAGTCTGGTCAATCTCTTTCAACACAAGAAGGGTTTAGTTGTAGTGACCCAAGAAAACGGGCTTTATCATTGGCGAAATAATCAACTTTCCCCATGGAAAGAACCCAACAAAGTTTTATTTGAGCAATACAATATATATTCTGCTATACAGCTTAAAAACAAAGGTTATGCACTGGGAACAGTAGGAAAAGGGCTGCTTATTTTATCAGAAGACGGGACAATAATTGAGGAATTAAACCAAGAAAAAGGCCTTTCAAACAATACCGTTTTATCGCTATTTGAAGACCAGTATTCAGATCTCTGGTTAGGCTTAGACAATGGTATTAATTTGATCAATCGTTCCTCTGCCTTTAAAGAATATATAGATGTCAATGGGCAATTAGGGTCCATTTACACCTCTGCCATAAATGATGGATATTTGTACCTGGGGACAAATCAAGGCCTATATGTTAAAAAACGAGCAAGCAATGAAAAATTTCAGTTGATTGAAAAAACGCAGGGACAAGTTTGGAACCTAACCACCATCGATGGTACACTATTTTGTGGGCACAACAGAGGAGCTTTAAAAGTCAAAGGAAAAACAGTAGAAGTAATCTCAGATATCATGGGAACTTGGTTGTTTAAGCGACATCCCACTATGCCCAATTTGATTTTTATGGGAAACTTTACCGGTTTGTATGTCATTGAAAAAAAGGGGAATGAATGGGTCTATCGAAATAAAATTACTGGATTTGATATTTCTTCTCGCTTTTTTGAATTTAGCGCCCCTACACAAATTATTGTAAACCATGAATACAAAGGTGTCTTTAAAATAAAACTCGATCCAAACTACAAAAAAGCCATTGCCATAACTTTAGATGATGCAAGCTGTATTAGCTGCAATTCTAGTTTGGTCAATTTTGATGATAATATCTATTATCAAGCCAAAGGCAACCTGTATAAATACAATCATAAGGAAGCTGTCTTCCAAAAAGACGCTCTTTTATCTGACTTAAATAAAAGCATTGATTTTCAAAACGGAAAACTACTAAACGATCCCACAGGGCAGTTGTGGTTATTCTCAAAAAACAACCTTTATTATATTGATAAAGATCAAGAGGCGATCGCCAAAGGATTTGCTTTGAATGAAAACGATCGGAAAAATGTCTCAGGCTTTGAACACATCAATTTAATTGAAGGAAGAAATTATCTAATCGGGACAAATAGAGGATATCTTACGGTAGATCTTAATAAGACAAACAAAGAAAAAATAGAGGCGAAAATAAGTGCAATTCATGCCAACAATAAACAAGAAAATCGACCATTAAACCTAAACGAAGAAGGAACTTTAGCGTTTGAATTCAATAATCTAAGTTTTCAATTCACCAGCTATGATTTTAATCGATATGGAAAAACGCGTTTTCAATATTTACTAGAAGGTGAAGATAAACAATGGAGTGTGTGGTCTGAGAACACAAATGCAAATTATGCCAATCTAAATTATGGGATGTACCGCTTTAAATTGCGCAGCAAAAAAGGAAATACAATTTCAGAAATCATTAGTTCTCCTGCACTTTACATCAAACCACCCTGGCACCTCAACCAGATTGCCATTTCTATTTATGCTATCATCCTTTCCCTATTGCTAATAAGCTATAACAGCTATTACAAACGAAAATTAAAAAAACAACGCAACATACTCGAAAAGGAGAATAAACGCTTGCTTGAAATTCAAGAATTAGAGGCACAAAAGGAAATCATTAAACTAATAAATGCGCAATTGCAAAAAGACATCGAGGGCAAAAGTAGAGAACTTGCAGTAGCGACCATGAGTACTTTAAAACGCAATGAATTTTTAAATACCATTAAAGCTGAACTGGAAACGATCAAAGGTGAAGCAAAAGCAAAAAAACTAATCAAGAGTATTAATGCAAAACTCAAAAACAATGATGATTGGGAGTATTTTAAAAAGGCTTTTGACAATACAGATCAACCCCTATTTAGTCAATTAAAAGAAACTCACCCTAGCTTGACTAAAAACGATTTAAAACTTTGCGCTTATCTGCGATTAAACCTTTCTTCAAAAGAAATTGCCCCGCTTTTAAACATATCTGTTCATAGTGTCGAAATTAAAAGATACCGCCTTAGAAAGAAAATGGGGCTAGAAAGAAGCCAAGGGATTGTAGAGTATATCATGACTTTCTAAAAAGACTAAAAAGCAAAATATTACATCAAAATTGAACGAATTATTTATAGGTAAATAATTCTTTATCAGTTTTCTATGTTCATATATAAAGGAAATACAAAAAGGCTATTTAGGTGAAGGCGAATAAATCCTGTATGTTTTTTGTATAGTTTTATTTTTAGGAAATTCACGGTTTATTCTATAATATTGATGCAATAAGTGAAACTAAACAAACCTTAAAAATGAAAAATTTAATGAGAATGAGCTTTTTGCTATTGCTAAGTGTAGCACTAGTAAATTGTAGTAAGGACGATGACACGCCTACGATCACAAATCTTGATTTTACAATTACGCAAGGAGAAAGTCCTTTAGATGTAATTGTTGACCCAAGTGCAACTGGGGCAGAGTCATTTCAAATTTATTTTGATGCCTCAGGAGACCCAAACACTTTTGAAACTTCAACAGGAGATGCTGTAACACACACTTATCCTGGAACAGATGCAAGTTACACGATCAAAGTAGTAGCAACAAATAGCAACGGTGCAGAAGATGTCGAATTAACAAAAACACATAGCGTTGTCGCGCCAAGACTTGTTGCTGGATTTGAAACAAGTAACGAGCCAGTTGTAAAAGTAGGACCAGGAATGTCTTTTAGCGTTGTAAGCAACCCTAACTCAACTGGAAACAGCTCTGCAAATGCAGCAAGCATTGTAAGCGCTGGAGACTTATACGAAGCTGTAATTCTTTTCCCAACAGTAGCGGTTGACATGACACAAGAGGGAAAGAAAACCATTTCATTTGATTTCTATCAAGACGCAGAATCTGAAATTGATCTTGCAGTAAAACTTGAAGGAACAGTTACACAAAGTGATGATATCGTTGATGTTGAAATTCAAAAAACAGTAAGTGGTAGCGGATGGCAAAAAGTTTCTTTTAATTTTGATGCAGACAGAAGAAACAGTTACCCTCACGGTGCTGGACAACCTCAAGAACTCGCGTTATCTGCGCTTGATTCTTATGTAAAACTTGTCATCTTTATTGGATTTGGACAAGATGCTACTGGAACATTCTACATTGATAATATCAGTGGTGGTTCAGACGGAATTACTATTCCTGATACTGATGGAGATAGCGTAATAGACACCTTAGACAACTGTCGTGAAGTAGCCGGTGAAGTTGATAACGATGGATGTCCTGAAGTAGTTGCTTTACCTACAGATGACTTTGAAGGAAATGGAAACATTACCTGGAACTCTGCAACTAGTGGGTCTAATGATGCTGGATTTGGTGTAAACTTCTCGACAGAAGCAAACCCTAGCTCTGGTGGAATCAATACTTCTGCAAACGTAGGAAAGTATGAAGATACAGGAGCGCAATATGCTAATATGAACTTTGACTATGGACAAAATTTTGACCTAACCACTAATCATGTTGTTAGATTAAAAGTATATGTACCTACTCCTGCAACAGCATATGCAGAACCTGCACAGTTAGCCATTAAATTACAGGATGGCTCTTCTGCAGCGCCATGGGAAACACAAGCTCAAATTATCAAGTCTTACCAGTACGATGTGTGGCAAGAGTTAGTGTTTAACTTTAGTGATCAAGCTGCTGCAACAAACTTTAGTAGAATCGTAGTGCAATTCAACAGTGAAAACAACTATGAAGGCGTTGTGGCTTACATTGACGACTTTGTAATGAACAATGATAGTTCTGATCCAGCGCCTACAACAGTTGCATTACCTAGTGATGACTTTGAAGGGAATGGAAACATTACTTGGAACTCTGCAACTAGTGGATCTAACGACGCTGGTTTTGCTGTAAACTTTAGTACAGAAGCTAATCCTGATACAAGTGGTATTAACACTTCTGCAAACGTAGGGAAATATGAAGATACGAACGGACAGTATGCTAACATGAACTTTGACTATGGTCAAAATTTTGATTTAAGCACAAACAATGTTTTCCGTGTAAAAGTATATGTTCCAACGCCTACAACAGCTTATGCAGAGCCTGCTCAATTAGCCTTAAAACTACAAGACGGTTCATCTGCTCAGCCATGGACAACACAACAAGAAATAATTCAACCCTATCAATATGATACTTGGCAAGAATTAGTGTTTGATTTTAGTGGACAAGCAGCAGCAACAAACTTTAGTAGAGTAGTTGTTCAGTTTAACGGTGAAAACAACTATGAAGGCGTTATTGCTTACATAGATGATTTTACATTAGGACAATAGAAAAATAAAAAATAACTTATCCCTCGTTAAGATTTAACGAGGGATAAGTTTTATTGTATGAAAAACTTTAGAATTATACTGCTTAGCTTACTTTTTATCGCCTGCGGCGGTGGAAGTGACGACGATGAAAACCCTATTGATGACACTGCAAATTGTCCATTAGTAGGATTAGAAACTGGAGAGTGTCCCACAGGAGACTTTACTACTCTAGTATGGGAAGAAGAATTTGATGGAAGCAGCATAGACGCCGCTACCTGGAGTTTTGAAATGGGAGATGGTTGCCCAGATTTGTGTGGATGGGGAAATAATGAAGCACAGTATTATACCAATCGCCCAGACAATGCAAGAGTGGAAGATGGGATATTAAAAATTACAGCAAAGAAAGAATCGCTAGGCAATAGAGATTTCACTTCTGCGAGAATGATCTCTAAAGGTAAATTTGAGTTTCAATATGGTCGTGTTGAAATACGCGCAAAACTCCCTCAAGGTCAAGGTACCTGGCCGGCATTATGGCTACTAGGGGGTAATATCGATCAAGTAGGATGGCCGCGTTGTGGTGAAATTGACATTATGGAGCATGGAGATGGACCTAATGGTTTAGTCTCTTCTTCTGTTCATTTACCTAATGCTAATGGCGATCATTATTATGTTCGTGGGGATCAAACAATACAAAACGAATCTTCAGAATTTCATGTGTATCGCATGGATTGGTATGACTCTCGCATACAGTTTTATGTCGACGGCAGACGCCATCATAATTTCACCCTTAATGACGATATGCCATTTCACCAACCCTTCTTTTTCATCTTAAACGTTGCCATGGGAGGAAGTTTTACAGGGAATAATATCGATAGTAATTTTGTGAGTTCTCAAATGGAGATCGATTATATCCGCTTGTATAAGTAAAAAAAACAAACCGTTTAGGGCTACCTAATCACTAGTAACTTTTAGGAGAGAATTTAACGTCTTATAAGTTCTATTTGGCCGCACAGCGGCCTAAAAACAAATTAAATTAAACTACATCTATTTAGGCATGAGTAAAGCCATCTACCTTGGTAATATTGCAGCAAATAAATCTGCAGATAAGATTCATTTTGAACAACTAACGATAAACAACGAATCGTTCTATAAAATTGAGAACGTCAATGCGATGCGTCCCTTCTTTATGAGTGTGGTGAGCAATTCGAATCACTGGATGTTTATTGCGAGTAATGGCGCATTAACTGCCGGTAGAAAAAATAGCGATATTGCTCTTTTTCCTTATTACACAGATGATAAGATTACCGAATCGATAGAACATACTGGTTGCAAGACAATTCTTTTGATCACAAAAGGCGATAAAACCTTTTTATGGGAACCCTTTTCTGAAAAACACAATGGGATCTATGCTATACAACGCAACCTCTATAAAAATGATTATGGCAATAAAATCATTTTTGAAGAAATCAATCAAGACCTGGGACTAAGCTTTTCTTATGAATGGAACTCAAGTAATCGTTTTGGCTTTGTTCGAAAAGCAAAATTAACAAACAACGGCGATCAAAATATCAAAGTTGACTTAATCGATGGTTTACAAAACATCCTTCCTTATGGGGTGGGAGAAGACTTACAGAAACAAAGTAGCAATCTTGTGGATGCCTACAAGAAAACAGAGTTAAACCCTGCTACTGGAGTAGGTATTTACGCTTTAAGTGCGATAATTGTCGATCGCGCAGAACCTAGCGAAGCCTTAAAAGCAAATATCGTTTGGTCCACTGGACTTAAAGGTGCAAAAAGATTACTTTCCTCAGCACAACTAGATCAATTTAGACAAGGGCAAGCCGTTGTAGAAGAAACAGATATTCGCGCTAAAAGGGGCGCTTATCTTCTCTCTGCACAAATTGAACTCGCCGCTGGTGAAGAAGAAAAATGGACTATCGTCGCAGAGGTCAACAAGAGCATCACTGCGCTAATTGCTTTAGAAGAAAACATATTAGACCCTAATATCGATGTACAAATAGAACAAGATATTGAGGCAGGCACAGAAGAACTATTGAAATTAGTGGGTGCTGCAGATGGGATCCAACTAACACAAGATAAAAGAGGAAACGATCGCCACTTTGCCAATACCATGTTTAACATCATGCGTGGTGGAATTTTTGACGACAACTATACCATTGAAAAAAAGGACTTCTTACCCTATATCAAAAAGGCAAATCTCAAGGTTTTTCAAACCAAAGAAACTGAATTGAATGCCCTCGACGATACCTTTTCCATTGAAAACTTAATTGAACTCGCTAGCAAGGATAGCGATGCAGACTTTAGCCGTTTGTGCTATGAGTATCTCCCATTAAAATTTAGTCGCCGTCATGGAGACCCTAGCCGCCCGTGGAATAAGTTTTCTATCAATACAAAAAACGAAATTACCGGAGATAAGATACTCGACTATCAAGGAAACTGGCGAGACATCTTCCAGAACTGGGAAGCACTAGCCCACTCCTATCCACAGTTTATTCAAGGGATGATCCATAAATTCCTCAATGCGACAACCTTTGACGGATACAACCCTTACCGAGTAACAAAAGATGGCTTTGACTGGGAAACTATAGAACCAAACAATCCATGGGCATACATAGGCTATTGGGGAGATCACCAAATTATCTACTTACTCAAGTTTTTAGAATTTATTGAAAACCACTATCCAGGAAAATTAAACGAATTCTATACCAAAGAATGTTTTGTTTATGCAAATGTACCCTATAGAATCAAACCCTATAGCGCAATCGTTCAAGACCCTAAAAACACCATAATTTACGACCATAATGGGGAAGAAAACATTACGCAAAGACGCGAAAATATAGGAGCAGATGGCGCATTAATGAATGCCCCAGATAAAAGCATTTACAAAGTCACGTTTATTGAAAAAATGCTTGCCACCTTAATGGCAAAATTATCAAACTTTGTTCCAGAAGCAGGAATCTGGATGAACACGCAAAGACCAGAGTGGAATGACGCAAACAATGCCCTGGTAGGAAATGGCGTTTCCATGGTAACTTTGTATTATTTAAGAAGATTCTTAGCCTTCTTTAAAGGAAATATCGCGGGATCAAGCGAGACAAATTTTGCCATTTCAAGTGAAATGAATCTCTTTTTTAATGCGTTAAATAAAGCCTTTAACGATCATCTAAACCTTGTTGATCGTTCTATCTCAAATCAAGAGCGCAAAATTCTAATGGACGCCCTGGGTACTGCCGCAAGTAATTACAGAGAACAGATTTATGACAATGGTTTCTCTGGGGAGAAGGAAAGCTTAGCAAAAGAAAACTTAGCAAAATTTATAGAAACCGCCCTCTGCTTTTTAGAAGATGCGATTCGCAAAAACAAAAAAGAAGACGGACTCTATCACGCCTATAACCTAATTGCTATTGATAACGAAAAAGAAGTTAGCGTTGATTATCTCGCCGAAATGCTGGAAGGACAAGTCGCCGTTTTAAGCTCTGGTTATCTCGATGCACAAGAAAGTTTAAACGTTCTCAATGCGTTGAGAAATAGCAAACTCTATCGCGAGGATCAAAAAAGCTATATTCTTTATCCTAACAAGACTTTACCCCTATTCGTCAATAGAAATACGATTCCTACCGCTTTAGTGGCAGAATCAAAACTATTACAACAACTTCTCAAAGACGAAAATCATCAAATTCTATCACAAGACATTAAAGGAGACTTCCACTTCAACGGAACTTTTAAAAATGCAGATGATTTAAAACAAGCCATTGCGACTTTACCCGCAGCTTATACCGATTTAGTCGATAAAGAAACAGGACTAATCTTAGACATCTTTGAACAAGTCTTTAACCACAAAGCCTTTACCGGGCGTTCAGGAACGTTTTATGGCTATGAAGGTTTAGGATCTATTTACTGGCACATGGTGTCAAAACTAGCACTAGCTGGATTTGAGGTAGTAAATCAAGCCATAGTCCGTGGAGAAGATCAAGCCATAACAGCACAATTACAACAACACTATTATGAAATTGTAGAAGGCATTGGGGCACATAAATCCCCAGTAGATTATGGTGCTTTCCCTAGTGATCCTTATTCACATACCCCAGGAGGAAAAGGAGCGCAACAACCCGGGATGACGGGCCAGGTGAAAGAGGATATTCTAAGTCGCTTTGGTGAATTAGGAGTGCGTATCCAGAAAGGTGCCATGCACTTTGACACTGCTTTATTAAAAGAGCAAGAATATCTTAGCGCCCCTAGAACCTTCTCGTATTACAATGTCATCGGCGAGAAAAAATCTATTGATCTGGAGAAAGACAACCTAGTATTTACCTATTGTCAAGTTCCTATTGTTTACAAAAAAGCAAGTGATCAACAAATCAGCATATTCTATACAAATGGGCAAGAAAAAACCCTGAAAGGAAATCGTTTAGCGCAGGAGACAACCACTCAGCTTTTTGCGAGAGATAACACCATTGAAAAAATTGTTGTTGAAATCAAAGCATAGATGAAACCCGTGGATTTTTCTTTTTTTGGCTTTCGCCAAAGCATTTACAGCATGCTTACATGCTTTCTTTGCTTCGCTTTTTTAGGCTGCGATTACCCTCAAAAAAATCCGAAAGAAAAAGCAGCCATAAACGCTGAAAGTATTTTGGGAAATCCATCCTACCCTGCCATCTCCTATGGGGGCTATCGCAGTACTTCACGTGAAGTACAACCCACTATAGCTCAACTAAAAAAAGATGTGCAAATTTTACATGCCATGGGCATTAGAGTATTGCGTACCTATAATTTACAATTCGATCACACCCCTAACTTATTAAAGGCAATCGATGCTTTGCAAAAAGAAGATCCTTCTTTTAAAATGTATGTAATGCTAGGTACATGGATGGATTGTAAAGGTGCCTGGACAGATCATAGAGATCATTCCCAGGGAGATATAGAAAACAATACTTCAGAAGTGGAGAAAGCAGTTCGCTTAGCCAATCAATATCCGCAGATTGTTAAAGTTATTGCTGTAGGTAATGAAGCCATGGTGCATTGGCAAGAAGCCTATTATGTTCACCCGGCTGTCATTTTAAAATGGGTCAATTATTTACAAGGCTTAAAGAAAGAAGGGAAATTAGCAGAAGATCTTTGGATTACAAGTTCAGATAATTTTGCCTCTTGGGGAGGAGGAGACGACAGCTATCATCTTGATAGCCTTACCCAATTAATAAAAGCAGTAGACTATCTGTCCATCCATACCTATCCTTTTCATGACACCCACTACAATGAAGACTTTTGGGTAACAGAAAACAACCCTAACGCCTCAAAAGAAGAAAGCATTGAAGCAGGAATGGAAAGGGCGAAGAACTATGCCATAGGACAATACAATGCGGTAAAAAAACACCTAGCATCTTTAGGGATAAACAAAGCCATCCATATAGGAGAAACAGGCTGGTCCACACAATCAAAAGGCTTATATGGTGACAACGGCTCTCATGCTGCAGACGAATATAAACAAGCGCTTTACCATCAAAAAATCCAACAATGGTCTAAAGAAAATAACATTACGAATGTTTATTTTTCGGCCTTTGACGAACAGTGGAAAGATCCTAACGGACCCATGGCTTCTGAAAATAACTTTGGCCTATTTACCGTGGATGGAAAAGCAAAATACGCCCTTTGGTCCATGGTAGATAAAGGCGTTTTTAACGGATTAAGCCGAGAAGAAAACGGACCTCAGGTCAGCAAAACATTTGAAGGGGATTTTCAAAAGATTTTAGCCACCATTAAACCTCCTAAAACAAAAAAATGAAAAGAATTGCTTCCTTTTTGATCTTATTTAGCCTCCTGCTTACTGGCTGTCAAAAAAAGCCCAGTACGCTAGTGCAAACAAAAGGGAGAAAAATCTTACTCAACAACAGCCCTTATCTAATCAAGGGGATTTGTTATCACCCCGTGCCTAAAGGGGAAACAAAGCGCAGTTTTAGCACCCTAGCACAAGATCTTCAACTTATGCAAGAAGCTGGAATCAACACCATTCGTGTGTATGAACCCATTGACGACCGGGCAGTTTTAGATCAAATTCATGCCGCCGGTATTAAACTAATTATGGGCTTTGGGTATAACCAAGAGGGCGTTTTTGATATAGCCTCAGGGACGATCCTCGACTACATTAAAACATACAAAGACCACCCGGTCATTCTTTTATGGGAATTAGGGAACGAATATAACTACCATCCAGAATGGTTTGAAGGCGATATCGCCAAATGGTACACCGCCTTAAACAACACTGCCCAAAAAATAAAAAACCTCGATCAAAATCACCCTGTGGCTACAGCCCACGGAGAAATCCCCACCCCAGAAGTACTTAAAAGCAACCCTAACATTGATGTTTGGGGTGTTAATGTCTATCGCTGGGATCAACCCGGCAGTTTGATCACAGAATGGGAAGAAAGAAGCGATCTACCCCTCTATTTCTCTGAAGCTGGGGCAGATAGTTTTATGGCTGCGCCAAAAGATGATTATCTCGCTGGCGACAATCAACGTGCGCAAGCAGCTGCTACCCGTGTCATTTTAGACCAAATCTTTGCACGAACAGACCTGGTCAATGGTGTAACCCTCTTTTCATTTACAGACGGCTGGTGGAAAGCTGGAAATCCAGCTCAACAAGATCAAGGAGGCAAGGCACCCTTTAGTTCTGGGGTTCCTTATGATGGAGATGCTAACGAAGAATACTGGGGAATCGTCGATATAGATCGTAACAAAAAAGAAGCCTTTAACGTGCTTCAAAAACAATACAAAACCAACGCAATTAACTAAAACAAAAATTATGTCTAAACTTTCTACTAAAGTCCCCATGACGCAAAAAATAGCCTTTGGCGTGGGCATGCTCGCTAACCAAATGTTTCCTGCTGCCATAAGCATCTTTATTGTAGTGCTGGTTCAGGATTTAGGATTTCCTGGATGGATGTGGGGAGTCGTTTCTCTTGCGCCTCGAATATTTGATTCCCTTACTGATCCCATTATGGGCTTTATCTCTGATAACACTAAATCAAAATGGGGAAGAAGAAGACAATATGTTTTTTTAGGCGCCATCACGATGGGTGTCTCTTTTGTCATTATGTGGCAACTTTTTAGAGATAGCTCAATTGATTATAATTTTACTTACTTCTTATTTTGGTCCATCGTTTTCTATTTAGGCTTAACCATTTTTAGTGTGCCTTATGTCGCAATGGGATATGAAATGAGTGACGACTTTCATGAGCGCACCAGTATTATGGCTGTTGCACAGTGGATCGGTCAATGGGCGTGGGTAATCGCACCGTGGTTTTGGGTGATTATGTATGACACTGCGTGGTTTGAAACCGCAGATATTGCTGTTCGAGAATTAGCCATATGGGTAGGATTAGGATGTGCGATTTGTGCGATGGTACCCGCTATTTTTATCAAGAGTAAATCTACGCTAGAGGAGGATTACTCCCCCATGACTTTAAAAAATATTGGTGGGAGCTTAGTAAAAATCTGGGATAGCTTTGGCGAAGCCTTCACCTCTGCTCCATTTAGAAAGCTGTGTTTTGCTACCTTTTTGATCTTTAATGCCTTTAATACAGTTG
>JBELLO010000026.1:0-18384 GCA_042096495.1 Candidatus Arcticimaribacter sp. | reverse complement strand
AAATCCAATGACCATTGCGGTCGTGCGGGTTCAAGTCCCGCCTCGAGTACTTTAGAATCCGTAACAGATTGTTTTACATGATGTTGCGGATTTTTTATTGAATCATAAGAATAGGTCTTGATATGTAATCTGTTTTTTTTGTATAAATTGATTTTATTATTAACCATAAATCAATTCTATATGAAGACTAATTCAATATTAATAAGTGAAAAAAGAAAAGTTTTTAAATTAAACACAGCATCACAAAAAATAGAATGGGATGTTTCTTTTGAACATATGATAGCTGGAATCTCAAGAGTTAATGAATATGTGTTTATTTCCACTGTTAGTAATTGGGGGAAATACCATACCAGTTTATTAAAATTTAATAGTGGAAAACTGCTTTGGACAATAAATAAGATACTTTATCATGTTCATGTCTTTGAAGAAACTATTATATATGTTGATAAAACCAAAGAGATAGTTTGTTTATTACTAAATAGTGGTGAAGAAAAGTTTAGAGTCAAGATGGATTTCAAATGGTATGAATCTCCAAAAATGGCACTGATTGAAAATAATATATACCTATTTTCGACAAAGAGGACTAAAGTTTTAAATATTAATACTGGAAGCTTATCAGAAGCTAAATTACCGGCAAACATAAATCCTAAGGAATTAACTTTTATAGTAGATGAGTTTCAAATCGAAATAAACACTTTACCCTCTGGAGATGCAGGTGATGCAATGTTATACGGAATAGGAGTAGGAAATGATGGAGGCGGCTTTAACGGTGGAGATGCCGGTGGCGGTGGAGATGCTGGCGGCGGCGGAGAATAGATAAAAAGTGAAATGTAACCTTATTTTAAAGAATTTCAGAATTAAATCCCCCAATCCAAAGGCTCATTAGCTGAATGAGAAATACTATCCACTTTTGGTAAGACATAAGGAATCAATTTAATGACAAGTTCTATCCTTTGTTTTGGCTCTAAAGAGTCTAAGTGTTCTTGAATTTCATCCAGTTCTCTGTAAATTAAATCTTTTAAAACGGTTCTAATTTCTTTAGTTAGTTTATTTGGTGTTCCCTTTTGTCTTCCACCATATTTCTTTCCTGTATTATTAGCCATAACTATTATTATCTATTATAGTTTAATTCCTTGTATGTAGTAGTGAATTATCGCTTATCCCAAGTGAATTTGGGGAACTAGGAGGATACTTGTCGATTCCCTCGTGTTCAAAGGTTTCCTTTAAATCGTAGAGTTGATAAAGGTCTTTGTAAAAAAGTTCAAGAATTGAATCGTCTTGGGTACAAAACCCTCCTTTTAGGAGGGTTTTTTTATTTCCATCAAAGGGACAATTGATTAATTTTCGTCCCTGATTCGGTTCTCTTCTTGGGGTCTAGTACGATCCTCCTTGCTTTTACCAAATTTCGACCCAAAACTATAAATTAATCTCAATTGAATGTTTTGTCTTGAACCGTTACTTTCTACAGCTGCAGAGCCGTTACCATAATCTATTTTCCCTACAAAACCTCTATTGAGCATTTTATTGAATCCAAGGTTTGCTTTCAATTGATCGTCTAAGAAAGTCTTGCCAAAAGAAAAATCTAATTCAGCTAACCAATCCACTTCAATTTGGCCTTCCAATGCTCCTGTGCCATAGTTTCCACTCATTTCAAAATTTATTCCCCAGGGCAATTCATAACCCGCTTGAATAAACCAAAACATATACCATTTATTCAAATTCACATTATAAATTAATGACTGATAATCTGTATTGACTACAATTATACCCGTATAACCCTCAACATCACCCAATAAACTTAGGGGAGCAAATAACCTGAAATTCCAATTTGCGTTTTCCTCTATATTTACCTCTCGTTGTCTGATTTGTGCTGTAGTATTGTCTTGTTGAATTAATTGGAAAATTTCATCGTCTGTTTTTCTATAAGCAATAGTGAAAAATGGCTGCCCTTCATAGGTCAAATTAAATTGATAATTATTGGTATAGGAAGGGGCTAAATTGGGATTCCCTTGACTGGCCGAAAAAGGGTCTAAAAATTCTGCAAAAGAGTTTAAACTACTATAAGAAGGGCGCTCGATTCGATAGCTGTAGGACACGCTTGCACCCAAAACATCTGACAGTTCTCTAGTGATAGAGGCACTGGGAAAGATTTTCTTGATGGGTCTTCTTTTTGTACTCACTTCATTAGTCCCTCCCAGCATAAAAATTGAGGTTCCATCCGTATTACTATCTTCGTATCGCAATCCGCCAGAAAAAGACCATTTCCCCTTACTAGCATTTAATTTTGCGTATACAGCAAAAATAGTTTCGTCAATCAAAAATTGACTACTTTCCTCTTCAATAAAAACAAAAGCTCCTTGATCATTAGCTCGATAGGACTGTAAATCATTATCGGTATCAACATTGGCATACCTTGAACCCAAACTTAGCTTGAAATTATCGTTAAATTTTTTGAAATAATCTGCTTTGTATGTCTTAATCGCATATTCTCCATTTTGAATATACCTTCTATCAATAAAAGGGAGTGTACTTCTTGAAAGACCAGACAACTGGTTTGTGTTATTATTTATAAAGTTGATATAGTTAAAATCCAAGAGTAATTTATCCGTTTCGGTTTTGTATTCATAGTAAGGATTAAAACTAAAATCACTACGGTCTCTATCAAAAGTGTTTTCAGAGAATAACGTATTGACGGTATTTTGAGCAGAAACAACTGTTTCACTTGTTGCGGTACGTTGTGAATCTCTACTGTTCCACCGACCAGCAAGTCCAATTGAATGCTTCTCGTTCAAATAATAATCTAGCGCACCCGAAAATCTTAGATTCACTGGAGCATAAGGTTCTATTGTTTCCTGATCATACGTCTGGTCACCAACTGTTCTGACTAAAAACAAATCGTCTCTCCATGTCGGTTCAGAATAACCAACGCTCGTCTGCCAATTTAATTTATTCTTATAACTGGCAATTGAGGCACTTGTTCCGTATTCAAAACCTTGATCCTCTCCTACCCAAGTATTGACACTTCCATAAGTGCCTAAACGTACATTTTTCTTTAAAATAATATCGATAATGGCACCTGAACCCGAGGCTTGATATTCTGCCCCTGGCTGCTCAATTACTTCAATTTTAGCAATATTGTCTGCTGGCAAATCACGTAATAAGGTTTGTACATCCATATACTCGGTTGTCTTTCCATTGATCAAAATTCTTACTCCCCTATTCCCAGCGATTGAAATACCATTATTGGTCACTAAAACACCCGGAACCTTTCGCATTACGTCCCTTAAACTGGTATTTATCATCTCAGAATTTTCAAGGTTTACAACTAGTTTTTCTGCTGTTTGCCGAATGGTTGGACGCTTATTTTTTACTACTACTTCGTCTAAATTCTCTATCTCTTCTTCTAAAACAAAATCAGCGATTTTATTTTCAATCAATTCAAATTCTTCCGTCTGCTTTAACTTAAAGCCTAAAACAGAAACTTCAATCTGATAAGTTCCCTTTTCGATATCTTCAAAAAGATACTTTCCTTCGTCATTAGAAACAACACCTCTAATAAAGGATTCATCACCTTTTTGCATTAGAATGATGTTTGCGAATGGAATTGGAGATTCAAAATTATCTACTATTTTCCCGCTTATAGTATGTTGCGCTTTTACTGAATAAAGTCCTAAAAAAAGAAAAGCTAAATAGCTAAATAATGATTTCATATTGTAATGCAAATAATCAACAGAAACAGGCTAAATCTGTAACTTGTTACATCAATAAGAAGCTAAACTCATTTAATTGTTACATTATTTAACATTTATGCCTCTTAAAATTCCAAAATCTTTTTAAGATTTACCTCACCCAAGAATAAGGTATAATATGAATTTATAACAACCTTAAACAACTAGCTCCTAATTATAGAGCAATTGCTTCAAAAAGTATTTATCCTTTTGATTTTAGTAAAAAGAATTCGAGAAGTGCCCCTTGCGGTTTTTTTATGCTTCATTAAGTGATTCCCATTGATTGACTTCCATCTCATCGATTTTTAAATCATCGAGTCCTTTCTGGTCAAATGGATTTTCGATATACTCTTGAACATTGTATAAGGCCATCAATACAAAACTCACCACCAGAGAAAAAAGTAGCGAGATAATTGTTTCGAGATCAGCTCCCACCGTCGTTCTAGCTACAATTAATTGAGAGTTATACAACAAGGGAGAGAGATAAATAAAGATCAAACAGTATTTACGTAATGAAATAGGCGTACCGTGAATCTTAATCCCGCGAATCTTTTCTGCGGTGAGAAATAATTCATTTTTCACCCTAATTAAACTGTCCTTTTCACGCTCATTAAACAAGCCTTTATAAGTGTCGATCAACACCAAGATCGTTTTGCGCTTTTGTCTTAAGGCATTAAACTCTACAGTCGTATTAGGATTTTTGAGATAATCGATTAAAATCGCTTGTGCTTCCATTAAAACACTGTATAACTTATCGTAATCCTCTTTTTTAATTTTTTCTACCGCATAAAAGATATTAGTCAAATCGATGATCTTATTTCTAAACTCGGCAAAGACATTAATCGCATCTTGTCGTCTTTGGTACGCGCTTGTGATTGAGAATACCAATGGAAAAACAATGGCGATACTCATAATGGTAAAGTCAATTTTTAAATTGATTTGGTAATAATCATATAAAAAGTAGATCACGACCGTTTCTACTAAAATGATTAAAATTCTATAATTAAAGACAGAAGAAAATGCGTTATTATTCATGACAAAATACTTAAAAGTTGGTAAAACTAAATAGGTAACCTATGATGATTCCAAGTAAAAGGATAATCACATTTTTTAGTTTAAATACAATGGCATATTTCTCCCATGAATCTGGAATATTGTTTTTATTCTCATCTGTTGCAAAGCCAGATTTAGTTGAATAATTCGCATACCAATAAAAAGACAACAAGGCGATCGAAAGACCTATCGCAATAAAAAATAGTGTATTAATCATCTGTTTTGATTTATGATTATTAGTCCTTTAACGAGATTTGATTAAACTTATTGAGTAAGGTCTTAAAAAAAAGATGGATTTTAATCTCATGCAGTAAAATTGCAGTCTAATCAAGTGTTTTATCTCTTCTTTACCATCCCTAATTACTTCCTCTTCTGATTGTCCTTAACAAATACAAAACGCCTATAACTAATGACTTAACTCAAAATCAGTGCTGCGGTTTATTCCATTTTTACTATCTTGTAGCAAAGACAACCATTATGAATGAAATTATAATTGTAAGTATTGCTGTTATTATCTTGATCGCAGCAGTCATAATTTATGGTGTGGTGAGTACCACCATGGGATACGAAGAAGACGTCAATAAGAACTATATCCCAGATCGTCTCGAACGCATGTTAGGCGTTGATCCGCAACCAAAAGAAGACAAAGAAGCCTAATTCATTCTCTCCTTTCTTTCCTCCCTAATTGACTCTCCAAAAAGAATGTTTGGATAATCAGTCATTTAGCCCTAGTTTTACATCCTTAATTTAATTGAAATACAATTAAATTAATTGACACAATAAACGCATATTAATACTATATCATGGAAGCATATATTTATGACGCTATCCGTACCGTAAGGGGAAAGGGTAACAAAAAAGGAGCATTGATCGGAGTAACTCCCACAGAACTTGCCAGACAAACACTCACCGCATTACAGGCTAAACATCAATTAGATACTACGCTAGTAAATGATGTCATTTTAGGTTGTGTTGGTCAAGTAAAAGATCAAGGAGCCAATATTGCAAAATCTGCCGCACAAGCCTCTGCTTATGGGGATCATCTTTGTGGCGTAACCTTAAACCGCTTTTGTGGCTCTGGTTTAGAATCAATGAATCAAGCTGCGGCCTATATCAAATCAGGTTTTCGTGATTTAATTGTAGCCGGTGGAGTAGAAAGTATGTCTCGTGTTGCCATGGGATCAGATGGCGCAGGGATGTTTATTGACCCTACCCTAGCGATTCCAGGAAACCTTGTTCCTCAAGGAATTTCTGCTGATTTAATTGCTTCAAAATACGGCTATACTCGCGAAGCTACAGACGCCTTTGCTGCAGAATCTCAACGCCGTGCGGCGGAAGCTAACGCAAAAGGATACTTCAAATCTCGTATTGCTATTCAAGATCAAAACGGAACTGATATCTTAACCACAGACGAAAACATTCGTCCTGGAACAACCGCAGCATCTTTAGCTAGCCTTCCACCCGCTTTTCAAATGATGGGAGCGATGGCTGGATTTGACGATGTCGCACTAGATAAATACCCAGAAGTGGAAACACTTCACCACGTGCACCACGCCGGAAACTCTTCTGCCATTGTAGATGGTGCAGCAATTTCATTAATTGGTAGCGAAGAAGCAGGTAAGCAAATGGGCTTAAAACCGCGTTTTAAAATCCGTACTGCTGCCATCGATGGGACCGATCCAACGATCATGTTAACTGGACCAGCCCCTGCAACACGCAAAGCCTTAAAACAGGCAGGCATGAACATCGGGGATATCGATTTGATCGAAGTAAACGAAGCTTTCTCTGCTATTCCAATGTTATTTATGGAAGAAATGGGCATTGATAGTAGCAATGTAAACGTCAATGGAGGAGCCATTGCCATGGGTCACCCACTAGGTGCTACCGGCTGTATGCTCGCTGGAACATTGATGGACGAATTAGAACGCCGTGATTTAAACACGGGATTAGTCACTTTATGTATCGCTGGAGGAATGGGGATTGCCACCATTATCGAGCGCGTATAATTTTTAAGCTTTACTATAGAAATGGAAAATATTCAAGATAAATTATTATCATTCACTGTTGATGCTGATGGTATTGGAACACTCGTCATCAACCAAACTGAAAACTCAGCGAATCTCTTTTCAGAAGAGTTTATCAAACGTTATGTTGAAGTAGCCCACGCTGCTATTGCAGACGATAGCGTTAAGGGAGTTATTGTAACCTCTGGGAAGCCAATCTTTATGGCTGGGGCAGATTTACGTGCCTTGCTAGAAGAGATCCCTGATAAAGGTGCCTTTACCCAAACCATCCTAGAGATGCATAAGGGAATGCGCGAAATCGAAACAGGCGGAAAACCCTTTGTGGCAGCCATCAACGGTACTGCGCTAGGCGGTGGGTTAGAACTTTGTTTGGCTTGCCATCATAGAATCGCATTAAATTCTACCAAAATCAAAATTGGTTTCCCTGAAATTAAAGTAGGCTTATTCCCCGGTGGTGGTGGAACAGTTAAAGCTCCTTATTTAATGGGAATCCAAACGGCCTTAATGTACTTACTTCAAGGGATTGAAGCACGTCCACCAAAAGCCTTAAAAGATGGTATAATCGACGCAGTCGCAGAAACCGAAGAAGAAATGATTGCGGCAGCAAAAGCCTATATCCTTGCTACACCTAACCCAGTGCAACCTTGGGACAATAAAAAACACAGAATCCCCGGTGGAAACATCTGGACGCCTAACGGAGTTCAAACCATGGTAGGTGCCTCTGGGAACGTAGGGAAATTAACCCACGGGAATTACCCTTCTGCGCAAAAAATCATCAAAGTCATTCACGATGGTATCCAAATTCCTGTCGATCGTGCCTTAGAAATTGAAGCCCGCAACTTTACCGCTGCTGCTTCAACACCTGAAGCCAAAAACATGATCCGCACTGGATTCTTTGCCATTCAAGATGCTGCCAAAGGAAAAGCTCGTCCAAAAGATCAACCTAAATACGAGATCGAAAAACTAGGGGTCTTAGGGGCTGGAATGATGGGAGCAGGAATTGCTTATGTTTCGGCTAAAGCCGGAATGAAGGTCGTTTTAAAAGATGTAAGTCAAGAAGGTGCAGAAAAAGGAAAGGCTTATTCTACCATGTTGTTAGATAAGGCCATTGCGAAAAAGCGCTCTACTCCAGAAAAGAAAGAAGCTTTATTAGCTAAAATCACTCCTACAGATGATCCTAATGCAGTAGAAGGAAGTGATTTAATCATCGAAGCAGTATTTGAAAATGTTGACTTAAAAGATAAAGTGACTAAGCAAACCGAAGCGGTTCTTGGAGAGGATAAGATCTATGGATCAAACACCTCAACCATTCCGATTTCTTTATTAGCAAAGTCGTCTGCTCGACCAGAAAACTTTATCGGGATTCACTTTTTCTCTCCTGTAGATAAAATGCCATTGGTAGAAATTATCGTAGGAGAAAAAACCGAAGACAAAGCCATTGCAGCAGCAGTAGATTATACCGTTGCCATCAAAAAAGTGCCTATTGTAGTAAACGATAGTCGTGGCTTTTTTACCTCACGCTGTTTTGGAACTTATGTTTCAGAAGGGATGTTCTTATTAGAAGAGGGAGTACCTGCACCAATGATCGAACGTGTTGCCACAAAAATAGGTTTACCCGTAGGTCCACTAGCCGTACACGACGAAGTATCCCTTACCCTTTCGGTTCATATTTTTGAAAGTGATCCAGCAGAAAAGAGCGCAAGTGAAAAACGCTCTTACGCTATGGTGAAAAACTTAGTAGAGAACCACAACAGGACTGGAAAACGCGACGGCGCTGGTTTCTATGATTATCCTAAAGGAGGCCAAAAGAAATTATGGCCTGGCTTAAAAGAAATCTACACACCAGATGTCAACGCAGTTTCAGAAGAAGATGTGAAAAAACGCATGTTACACCGTCAAGTATTAGAAAGCTACCGTTGTTTAGACGAAGGGGTTTTACGTTCTACCACAGATGGAGATATTGGCTCTATTCTAGGCTGGGGATTCCCTATTTTCACTGGGGGAGCACTCTCTTATATTGACTATGTAGGAATGGATAATTTTATCGCCGATTGCGATGCCTTTAAAGCATTACACGGGGATCACTGGGAAGTGCCACAAAGCTTACGCGATTTAGCTGCTGCAGGGAAATCCATCCATGACTTTGGGAAATAAACCATTGTATATCCATAAAAAAAGCGCCTTAATGGCGCTTTTTTTTATCCTTCAAATTGTTTGAAGATGATATTATTGACAAGCTCTGCGTGCTGTTCGATTTGTTCTTGAGAGAAAACTTCTGTGCCGTATTGACTTTTCATTAAATGCGCTAGCATAAAGAAACTACTCGACGCTCCCATGATAATGGAAATAAAATTCGCCCGTGGTATTGTCTTAAATTCTTTTAAGCCATCCATAGGCGCTTCAATACTTTTTTCGCCAAACCAAATTACTGGGGTAAATAACTGCTCTATTAAAAAAGTAGAACGCCAGTTTTCTTGGCCCATTTCTTGAAAAATGATTTTATACAATGCAGGATTCTCTGCTAAAAAATAAATGTATTGACGGGTATATGCTCTTAACGCCATCGTACCTGACAAATCAACATAATAAGATTTAATATGCTCAAAACGATCGACTAATTTATCGCCTAAATAGCTCATTGATTTTTTCCACAAATCTTCTTTGTTTTCAAAACGATAGCTAATCAAGGGGTTCGTTACTCCGACTTTTTGAGCAACATCTTTTAATTGTGCGCCATCATACCCCTTTTCAGAAAAGACTTCTAAAGCAGCAATCAAAATATCGTTTAAGTCAAGTGTCTGGGATAAACTGGGCCTACCGCGTTTTCTTTTAGGCAGTTCACTCTTCGGCATAAATCAAATATTAGTTTGCGAAAATTACAGCTTTTTTTGGAATACCTTTAAAATGGCATCAATTTTAAACATGATATAAATAAATGTTTTGTTTCTTTATTTTCGTTTAAAATTATAACAAATGCATCTATTCGTTCGATACACGCTACTAACTGGAATATTTCTTTCCCTTCTATGGTCTTGTAATAAAGAAGATAACCCTAATCCCAGTGGAACAAATACAGAACAAAACACTATTGATGTAGAGCGCATTCAAACAGATCCATGGTGGGACAATACTGTGTTTTATGAAATATTTGTGCGCAGTTTTTATGATAGCGATGGCGACGGAATAGGCGATTTAAGGGGTATCATAGAAAAACTGGACTACCTCAACGACGGAGACCCTACTACCAGCGATGATTTAGGAATTACAGGGATTTGGTTAATGCCTATTTTCCCTTCTCCTAGCTATCATGGTTATGATGTAACGGACTATAAAGCCATAAATCCAGATTATGGTAGCATGGCAGATTTTCGCGCCTTAATTAGTGCTGCCCACGCAAGGGGGATAAAGGTTATCATTGATTTTGTAGGGAATCACACTTCTGATCAACACCCCTGGTTTCAAGCTTCTGCGGCGAATACAAGCAAACGTGACTGGTATTTATGGAACAGTAGTCAGCCCAGTTATCAAGGTCCATGGGGACAACAGGTGTGGCATGAACGCAACAACAGCTATTATTATGGGATCTTTTGGGGAGGAATGCCCGACCTGAATTTTAAAAATATTGAAGTTTCTAACGAAATTAAAAACACCATCAGATATTGGTATGAAGATATCGGTGTAGATGGTTTTAGAATTGATGCCGTCAAACATTGGATTGAAGAAGGTAGTCAGCAAGAAAATACGACTTCGACCTTGTCCTGGTGGCGAGAGTTTTTTGCGTTTCAAAAACAAATTAACCCCGGTTTAATGACCGTGGGGGAAGCCTGGACTTCAACACAAAATATTGCGCCTTACAGCGATCATCGTTTAGACTACTGCTTTGAGTTTGATTTAGCCTATGCGATGATTAATTCAATCAATAATCGAAACACTGTAGGACTTAGAAACAAAGTCAACGAAATCAATAACACTTATGAGGCGGGTCAATTTGGTTCTTTTATCACCAATCACGATCAAGATAGAAGCTTTAGTCAATTTGGCTTAAATACAAGCAAAGCGAAGCTTGCAGCGAGCATACTTTTAAGCCTCCCTGGTGTACCTTACTTGTATTATGGAGAAGAAGTAGGTATGATTGGTCAAAAACCAGATGAAGACATTAGAAAACCCATGCAATGGTCTGCTCAAAGTCAAGCTGGTTTCACTACTGGCCAGCCATGGCAAGCTCCTAATTTTAATTATGCCGAAGCGAATGTAGCAGATCAACTTACCGAAGATAATTCTCTCTTAAAACACTATCAAAAATGGATTAGTTTAAGAACTAACTATCCTGCGCTAAGCACTGGAACTTATCAAGAGGTCAATTCAACTGTCGCAGCGGTCTACAGCTTTTTACGCCAGCATGAAGACAACAATAGCCATGTACTTGTTGTACATAATACTGGATCAGAAAGAACTTCTTTCCCCATAAGTTTAAATGCGTCTACCCTAACAGAAGGCATCTATAATCTTAGGGATTTAATGACAGATACCGTTATAGGCAGTATAAGCATTGCTGCAAACGGTGGCTTTAGTGGGACAGACGAAGCGATTACCCTAGCGGCATTTACTTCTTATGCTTTAAGTCTTGAAGCGCAATAAGCTAGGCTCCAGCCTGGAGTTCTTTTGCAATAGCTTCAACTTTTTCCATAACGCGTAAAAGGTTTCCACCCCAGATTTTCTCGATTTCTTCTTGGGTATAACCACGTTTAACCAGTTCTTTAGTCACATTGAGTGTCTCAGATGCGTCTTGCCAACCTTCAATACCGCCGCCGCCATCAAAGTCTGAGCTAATCCCCACATGATCAATTCCAATTTTGTTTTTGATGTAATCAATATGATCGACAAAATCACTTACCGATACAGGCGGATAAACAGCCTTAATGGCTTCTAAGTCTTCGGCCGCAAGGCTCAATAATTCTTTTCGCTTTGCGATATAAGCTTGAAGTGCCTCAAAATCAAGGGCACGCATTTCATATTTATCTAAAACTGGGATGTCGTGTTTTGTACCTACAGCCTTTAAAACAGAGTCTTTGGCTTTATTATAGGCATTGTGTTTTTCTGTATGTAGATAAGAACTAAAGGCAACTGTTTGCACTACTCCCCCACTTTCTTTGACCCATTGTAATTGCTCGTCATCTAAATTTCTAGTGTGATTACACAGGGCTCTCGCAGAAGAATGCGATGCCATAATCGGGGCTTTTGAACGTTCTGCCATTTGGCGAATCGCCTCTTTAGAAGGGTGCGAAATATCTACCATGATCCCGTGATAATTCATTTGATCGATTACTTGTTTCCCTAATTCGCTAAGACCGTTGTGCAAGAAAAAACCATCTCCTTCCCCAGTATTTGAATCAGATAATTGACTGTGGCCATTGTGCGCTAAAGAGATATAGCGGGCTCCTTGATCATAGAATTTTTCAACATTATTGATATCTGCCCCTAAAGGATAACCGTTTTCGACTCCGATCATGGCGACTTTTTTTCCGCTTTTCCAGATTCTTCTAACATCTGCAGCAGTCAAGGCCAGTTCAATTTGATCTGGCGCATAGTCTTCTACTAAACGATGAATAGCTTTAAATTTTGCTTCGGCATTTGCTGCCGCTTTTTCAAAACCGCTTTTTGTCAAGCTGTCTTGTCCTGTGTAAACGATAAACCAAGAAACATCTAAACCTCCTGCTTTCATATTAGGGAGATTGACTTGCGAATTGGTCTTTTGGGTATAATTAATCGAATCGGTGAAATTCCCCACATTGATATCGTCGTGGGTATCAATGGTGATAACTGCTTCGTGGATTCGCTGGGCTTCACTAATCGTTATAGGCTTTGATTCTTTTGTTTGACAACTAACAAACGTTATGGTTGCTAGAAGGACTAAAAATGGAGAGAGATGTTTCATGAAATAAGTTTTATCAACTTTACTAAAGTAAGGAGAATTTCCTTTTCAAAGAAAATTCTATCTTAGGAGAAGGATTAAACTACACTTAATGAATAAATTAATGCAATGGTCATTGACCGCAGCGCTTGCAGGTTTCCTTTTTGGTTTTGATACCGTGGTTATTTCTGGAGCAGATCAAAAATTACAAAGTTTATGGGACTCTTCAGATGCATTTCACGGCTTTGTTGTAATGGCCATGGCACTATGGGGCACTGTGGTTGGGTCACTCTTTGGGAGTATTCCCACCCGTATTCTAGGCCGAAAAAACACCTTGATTTGGATTGGAATTTTTTACACTGTTTCGGCTTTAGGATCGGCTTTGGCGACCACGCCTTACCTATTCGCTTTATTTAGATTTTTAGGAGGCCTGGGGGTCGGTGCTTCGACCATAGCAGCACCAGCCTATATTTCTGAAATTGCTCCGGCTAAAGACCGGGGGCGTTTAGTAGGCTTGTATCAATTCAATATTGTGTTTGGAATTCTTATCGCCTTTTTATCGAATTATCTCTTAAGTGATTTAGGCGAAAATGCCTGGCGCTATATGATGGGAGTAGAAGCGATTCCTGCCATTGTTTACACCTTGCTGACTTTAGGCATTCCAAAAAGTCCACGCTGGCTGTTTTTACAAAATAAAGCAGAAGAAGCCAAAGCTATTATTTATCAGGCTTACGCCAAAGAAGACGCCGACTCGTTGATACAAGACATTAGCACAGAACAAAAGGTGGTAGCAGAGAACGAAAGCATTTTTAAACCGAAATACCGTTTTATCTTAAAACTTGCTTTTTTAATCGCTTTTTTTAATCAATTTTCAGGTATTAATGCCTTCTTGTATTATGCTCCTCGAATTTTTGAAGAAGGGGGACTGGGCGAGAGCACCGCTTTATTAAGCAGTGTAGGAATTGGATTAATCAACTTGATTTTTACCCTAATCGGTATCAATTTAATCGACCGCCTAGGAAGAAAAACCTTGATGTATATCGGCTCAATAGGCTATATCATCTCCCTTAGTTTAATTGCAGCCTCATTTCTGCTCTCTTGGGAAGGGCTTGCCTTACCCATTTTCTTGTTTGTTTTCATCGCTTCCCATGCCATAGGTCAAGGGGCAGTAATCTGGGTCTTTATTTCAGAAATTTACCCTAATCATTTGCGCAGTGCAGGACAATCTTTTGGCACCTCTACCCATTGGGTGTTGGCTGCGATTATCCCTTCATTAGTACCAGTACTATTTGCCAGTATAGGGGCTGGGGTCGTCTTTGCAGTTTTTGCTTTTATGATGGTGTTACAACTCTTATTTGTGTATTTTTGGATGCCCGAAACAAAGGGCGTTTCCCTCGAATCTTTAGCGCAACAATTGATTAAAGACTTATGAAAAAATTCATTCTCCTTGGTCTCGTTGCTCTTGTTATGGCCTGCCAAGAAAACCCAAAAAAAAATCCGCAAATGAGCGAAGAAAAACAATACCGTCCAGCCTTTCATTTTACGCCAAAAAAAAGCTGGATGAATGACCCCAACGGGATGTTTTATTACAACGGTACTTACCATCTATACTTTCAATATTATCCAGATGACAATGTGTGGGGGCCTATGCACTGGGGACATGCCACAAGTAAGGATATGGTCCAATGGGAAGAACAACCCATCGCACTTTACCCAGATGAAATGGGCTATATTTTTTCTGGAAGTGCAGTGGTCGATCACAACAACACCTCAGGTTTTGGGAAAGACGGTAAAACCCCTATTGTCGCCATTTTTACCCACCATAATATCGATAAAGAAAAGGCAAAACAGATCGATGTAGAAACCCAGAGCATTGCCTATTCCCTAGACGAAGGGATGAGTTGGACTAAATACACAGGCAATCCTGTGATCGAAAATCCTGAAATAAGAGATTTTAGAGACCCTAAGGTCATTTGGGACGACAACACAAATCAATGGATAATGGCTTTAGCCGCCCAGAATAATGTGCGTTTTTATGCTTCGCCAAATTTAAAGGACTGGTCTTACCTATCAAACTTTGGTTTTGATAAAGGACACTTTGGGGGAGTCTGGGAGTGCCCAGATTTATTTCCTCTTACAGTAGCAGGAAGCGACGAAATCAAATGGGTACTTTTTGTAAGCATTAACCCTGGCGGGCCAAATAAAGGAAGTGCTACCCAGTATTTTATAGGAGATTTTGATGGAACTAATTTTGTCCTTGACCCAGACTTTGCAAAAGACTTAGAAGACCGTAATGATTTTTGGGTCGACTTTGGTCGGGATAATTATGCTGGGGTAACCTGGCAAAATACCCAGCGCGAAAATGGAAATAAACTTTTTATAGGATGGATGTCTAATTGGGATTATGCACAAGAGGTCCCTACTTATGAGTGGCGCTCTGCTATGACCATTGCAAGAGAAATAGGGTTAAAGAAAACTGCCCACGGCTATCGTCTCACTTCACTCCCAGTAGAAGAAACAAATGCCGTATTGAATCCCATATCTACTCAAAGCAATGAATTGACTGGGCAAATGGAACTAGAAATAGCTGCAGATGCAGCCCATAAAGTCGGTTATGTCTTATCAAACGACCTTGGGGAAGAGCTCGAATTTGGGTTTAACCCTCAAAATCAACAATTCTATGTAGATCGAACAAAAGCGGGGAAAAGTGATTTTTCAGAAAAGTTTGCGTCTCACCTTTCTTTTGCACCGCGTTTAATCAATGATAAAACCATTAAAGGAACTCTAATCCTTGACAAAACCTCCATAGAGCTATTCTGGGATGACGGGTTGACGGTCATGACAGAGGTTTTTTTCCCTAATGCTCCTTTCAACACAATAACTGAAATAAAATAACTGTTACACATGTCGAAAAAAGTCATCTGTTTTGGGGAAGTACTCTGGGATATTTTTCCAGAAGGAGAAAAAATAGGCGGTGCCCCGCTTAATGTAGCCTTACGGCTAAAATCGTTAGGAGTTACTACAACTATTGTGAGTAAAGTAGGGAAGGATCAATTAGGAGATCGCTTGATTGACTTTGTCCATGAGCAGGGCTTAGGGACAGAGTATATTCAGCAAGATCCAGCGTTTGAAACGGGAAAAGTCAATGTGAGCCTTGATCATAATGGCGCTGCTTCTTATGAGATTGCTTACCCAGCAGCTTGGGATAAAATCACCCTTCTGTCTTCACTTGAGGAAGAAGTTTCTCAAGCAGATTTATTCCTTTTCGGGAGTTTAGTAACACGAGATACTCTTTCAAAAGAAAGTCTTTTGGCCTTACTTAAAAAGGCCTCTTTTAAAGTCTTTGATGTTAATTTAAGAGCTCCCCACTACACACAAAACCGATTAGAAGATTTAATGCAAGTGGCAGATTTTATCAAATTCAATGACGAAGAGTTAGCTGAAATTTCACAAGCCATGGGTTGTCAAGAGAAGTCCCTTAAAGAGCAATTAAAGTTTATTTCGGCAAAAACAAACACCTCCAAAATATGTGTTACTAAAGGGGGAGACGGCGCCCTACTTCTATTAAATGATCAACTGTATGATCAAAAAGGTTTTCCCATAAAAGTTGTAGACACCGTGGGAGCTGGAGACTCTTTTTTAGCTACCCTTTTAGAAGGCTTACTGACAGATAAAGCCCCAGAAATTGCTTTAGAAAACGCTTGTGCGATGGGAGCGATGGTAGCATCAAACGCTGGTGCGAATCCAAAAATCACTCCAGAAGAACTCCGTCACTTTATCAATGCTAGTTCGAGATAAGATTTGCTATCTTCGTAAAAAAAAGTGTACGATTTTCTTCCACCAGACCACAAAGCTTTAAGTACAGATAAAAGCTTACAACAGTTTCTCACAAAAGACGGGGCACTTTATTTAGTGCTCAATCGACCAGAAGTGTACAACGCATTTAATGGTGAATTAATTGAAAACATACTTGAAGCGCTTGAAGAAGCTGCAGAAAATGATTCGGTTCGCTTACTGATCCTTACAGGAAGTGGTAAGAACTTTTGTGCCGGAGGGGACATTAACTATATGCGCTCTTTAGGCACAAATAATTTTGAAGAAAATAAAGAAGATGCCTTACAAATGGCTTACCTAATGCAAGCTTTAAATGAGTTCCCAAAACCAACAATCGCCCGTGTTAATGGTGCTGCTTATGGTGGCGGAGTGGGACTTTTGTGCTGCTGTGACATGGCCTTTGGGACAGAAAACACTAAGGTTTGCTTGAGCGAAGTAAAAATTGGAATGGTTCCCGCCACCATTGGTCCTCATATCTTAAAGGCAATTGGCACTCGCAATGCACACCGTTTGATGCTCACTGCAGAGGTCATGCAAGGGCAAGAGGCTGTTGATCATCAATTGCTCACCGGTTTATTTAAAGAAGAAGAATTTGACCAACAGATTCAATCCATTGCTAAAAAAATAAGTCAAAACGCACCTGAAGCACTCAATATCACTAAAGCTTTACTCCTAAACTTAGCCTATCAACCTATTAATGATGGGGTTATAGAATATACCGCAGATGTGATTGCGAATGTTCGCGCTTCTGAAGAAGGAAAAGAAGGTTTAGCCGCTTTTCTTGAAAAAAGAAAAATAAAATACTGACATATAATTGAATGATTTTTCATAATATTATCCTATTTAAATCTATATTTATAATGAAACTAAAACAATTTATCCTCCTTTTTGTAGGGGTCATCTTTATTAGTTGTTCTAATGATGATGTTACAAATGATTTACAAGACCAGATTGATCAACTAGAAACAACGATTGAAGGTCTGCAAAGCACAATCACTACTTTACGTTCTGATTTACAAACTGCTACTACCGCTACAGGTGCCTTATCAGGTGATTTAGCCACTGCTCAACAAGCACTTTCAGATGCTCAAGCTGCTTTAGACATTGCTAGAGGTTTAGTAGATACTGCAGGAACAGATATCGACGATTTAGAAGCTAGTCTAGCTTTTGTGAGAAATGCACTCGCAGGAATAGACTACAGTGCAACGGTAAGTTTAGATGCTGTCGGAACAGTGTCAAGTCAGTCTGCTGCACAAGCGAGACAAACTATTTATGGTAAATGGGATATTGGTGGAGCTTCTGCAAAGCATTTCACCACGAAACGTGGAGCTTGTAGTTTTGATTTCATCGAATTCATGGAGGACAGTTATATCCTTTCTATCAACTTACCAGAAGATGGAGAGACTGGTCGTTTATTTGGTACCTATATATTAAATGAAGACGCCGACGGAGATGTAACAAGTGTAGACTTGATGTTTGACTTAGGGGCAACGGATATGCGTGTTGCTCGTTTAACAAATATCGTCGTTTCAGAAAGTGCTGATGTATTAAACGCTTCTTTTGACGTTGAATTAACGTTGCCTGAAGCTTTAGAGGTTTGCGAAGCTTCACTTCCTGGAAGTGTAACTGCTCCTAAAGAAGAACCTGTTGAGGAAGCTGAATCTGCTACCGCAGTAAGTAATCACGCTAAGTTAATTGGCCAGTGGTCTGTAGTAAGCCTAGATGCTTCTGATGGGGAAACACTTGAAACAGTTTTAGCCGATTTTTGTATTGATTATAACGACGAGACTGGAGAAGAAGAACCTATTGCGAACTGTACAGCTCCTGCTGGTGC
>JBELLO010000025.1:0-18562 GCA_042096495.1 Candidatus Arcticimaribacter sp. | reverse complement strand
CAGTGGAACTTCATTCTTTAGTGCTGTAGAAGGAGCCGAAGGGTCTAAAGCAGTGGAAAATTTTTACTTGTCTGATGACAAAAGCTATGCGCTGGTTAAAGAGGAAGCCATGCATGAAGCCTTTGCGCACGACATCCCTTTAGAGAACTTTATCGCAGCTAAACCTTTTATTGTACCAGAACCTGCAGCTCCTCTAAGCTATGCACTGGAGGTAAGCGAGGAAAACTTTGGGCAGATCCCAAAATACTATATCGAATGTACGGAGGACAAAGCAATTCCCATAGGGATTCAACGCGCGATGTACCAAGGAAAAGTGAAGAAGCATTACAGTCTGTCCAGTAGTCATACGCCTAATTTTTCAAAGCCAGACTCTTTAGCTTATTTGCTTAAGAAGATTGTTTTAAAATAAAAAATCGGCTCCCACGGGAGCCGATTTCCAACAAAAACAAATAATTAATTCTTATTCTATAGCAATTCTTTTTGTTGGTTGAGGCAGGGCCTCTTTGCGTTTAGGCAAATCGATCATTAAAATTCCATCGGTATATTTTGCCTTAATTTTAGTGGTATCTACACTTTCTGGAAGGGTGAATGATCGCTTAAAAGACTGATAGCTAAACTCTCTACGGGTGTAGCGCTCTGCAGTATTTTCGTGATTTTCATGGGTGTTTGCACTGACAGACAGCACGTCCTTATCCACTTCAATGTCAAAATCTTCCTTGCTTTTGCCTGGAACGGCTAAAGAGAGTGAAAAATCTTTTTCGCGTTCTTCTACATTGACCGCTGGAACAGAGCCCGTAAAGGTATTTCTACGGATAGGCCAGTCGGCTGTAAAAAATTCGTCTAAAAAAGAAGACATTGGACTGTGGGTAAATCTAACTAAACTCATAACAAAAATTTTAAAGGTTATACGTTTACCAAAAAGGCAAAAGTTATACCAATGAAATTAAAATGTCATTATGTCATTAAATTCAAGAAAAATACTGACGTTTTGTCTTAACCTACCGCTTGCTGTACTTTATCAGCTGCTTCTTGGAAAGCAGTAGCTGATTGCACATCAAGTCCCGAATTGTCGATTAACTCTTTTGCGATATCTGCATTGGTTCCTTGTAAACGCACAATAATAGGCACCTTGATGGCATCTCCCATATTTTTATAAGCATCTACAATTCCTTGCGCAACACGGTCGCAACGTACAATCCCTCCGAAAATATTGACTAAGATTGCTTCAACTCCCGGATCTTTTAAGATGATACGAAAAGCCGTTTCCACACGAGCAGCATCTGCAGTCCCCCCAACATCTAAGAAGTTAGCTGGAGAACCACCGGCTTGCTTGATTAAATCCATGGTTGCCATGGCAAGACCAGCACCGTTTACCATACAACCTACATTTCCGTCTAGGTCAACATAGTTTAAGCCTACTTCGCCTGCTTCTACTTCAATTGGATTTTCTTCTCGCTTATCGCGTAATTCAACATAGTCTTTATGACGATACAAAGCGTTGTCGTCTATGGTAACTTTAGCATCGACAGCGATAATACGATCGTCTGAAGTTTTTAAAACTGGATTGATTTCAAATAAAGAAGAATCAGAAGATACATAAGCATTGTAAAGGGAAGTGATGAATTTTGTCATTTCCTTAAATGCCTTCCCGCTTAAACCTAAGTTAAAGGCGACTTTACGCGCTTGAAATCCTTGCATGCCTAAAGCAGGATCGATTTCTTCTGTAAAAATCAAGTGAGGCGTTTCTTCTGCTACTGTTTCGATATCCATTCCACCTTCAGTAGAATACATGATCATATTTTTTCCTGTAGCACGATTTAACAATACAGAAACATAGAATTCACTTGGCTCTGTTTCCCCTGGGTAATAAACATCCTCTGCGACTAGTACTTGGTGTACTGGCTTCCCCGCTGGAGGCGTTTGTGGGGTTATTAATTGCATTCCAATAATTTGGTCTGCTATTGTTTTCACTTCATCAAGATTTTTAGCAAGCTTAACACCACCACCTTTACCGCGTCCACCTGCGTGGATCTGCGCTTTGATGACATGCCAACCTGTACCGGTTGTTTCTGTTAAAGATTGTGCAGCTGCAACCGCTTCGTCAGCAGTTTTCGCAACTATACCACGTTGGATACCTACTCCAAAACTGGCTAAAATTTCTTTTCCTTGATATTCGTGTAAATTCATCTTTGGTTATTTTCGTTGAGCAAAAATAAAAAAAGAAAGCCGAGATACCTATCGCTTTGAAAAAAGGTTTTGTTTTATTTATAACATTTTTTGATATTTTTAAATAAATACGCTAGACCCCTTATTTATTAGACTTAAGTTATTACTTTTGAAAAAAATTTAAGGATGGAAAATGCAGCATTACGTCAAATTGCACAACAAGCAGATGGACCTGTTTATGTATATGATGCTAATAGAATCAAAGCACAATACGATCGTTTAACAAACGCCTTTAATGGTGTAAACCAATTGCGCTTACATTATGCTACAAAGGCATTGAATAATATTTCTATCCTGAAGTACATTCAATCTTTGGGTGCTGGCTTAGACACGGTTTCTATTCAAGAAGTACAACTGGGCTTAGCTGCTGGATTTGATCCCTCTACTATTATTTTTACGCCTAATGGCGTATCCTTAAGTGAAATTGAAGAAGTTGCAAAACTGGGCGTTCAAATCAATATTGACAATTTATCCATCCTGGAACAATTTGGAAGTAAATATCCTGATGTCCCTGTTTGTATCCGTATCAATCCTCACGTTATGGCAGGTGGAAACAGCAATATTTCTGTAGGTCATATCGATTCAAAGTTTGGAATTTCAATTCATCAAATTCCGCATTTATTGCGCATAACAGAAAACACCCAAATGCGTATCAATGGAATCCATATGCACACCGGAAGTGATATTCTAGACATCGATGTTTTCTTACATGCGACAGAAATTTTATTTGAGACGGCTAAAAACTTTAAAAATTTATCTTTTATTGACTTTGGCTCTGGATTTAAAGTGCCTTACAAGCCAGGTGATATTGAGACCAATATTGAAGAATTAGGGGAAAAATTAACGGAAAAATTCAATCATTTTTGTGAAGAATACGGACAAGAATTAACCTTAGCTTTTGAACCGGGTAAATTCTTAGTAAGTCAAGCAGGTTACTTTGTAACCAAAGTGAATGTCGTTAAACAGACCACCTCAACTGTCTTTGCACAAGTGGACAGTGGCTTTAATCACTTGATTCGCCCTATGCTTTATGGCTCTCACCACGAAATCCTCAACATCTCCAACCCTGAAGGTAGAGAGCGTTTTTATTCTGTTGTGGGATATATTTGTGAAACAGACACCTTTGGAAGCAATCGTAAAATTGCAGAAATAAGCGAAGGAGATTATTTGGCTTTCCAAAATGCAGGAGCTTATTGCCAGACTATGGCGAGCAATTATAATTCGCGCTTTCGTCCAGCAGAATACCTTTGGTTAAACAACGAAGCGCATTTGATTCGCAAACAAGAAACTTTTGAAGATATACTGCGCAATCAAATTGAATTAGATGCTGCTGTAATTAACGGAGCAACTGTTACAGCTTAAGCAATAACCCCAGAACCTAAGAGTTCTTCTCCTTGATGCCAAGCCACAAATTGTCCTTCTGCGATAGCAGATTGCGGTAGATCAAATAACACAAAAAGACCTTCTTTCTCTTGAAAGAGGGTCGCTTTTTCTAAAGGCTGTCGATAACGAATTCTCGCCATCACCTCCATTTGCTCCCCTAAATCTAGGCGCATATCCGCTCTTACCCAATGGATATCATTTGGTTTCACTAACAGCCCTCTGCGGTATAAACCAGGATGCTGTTTTCCCTGCCCTGTATAAATGATGTTTTCTTTTACGTCTGTATCAATTACAAAGAGGGGCTCTACTGTTCCTCCTACTCCAAGTCCTTTACGTTGACCTTTTGTAAAATAATGCGCCCCATCATGCTCTCCTACGATCTGCCCATCTTGCGGATTGTAATCGGTTTTTGCGGCATGGTAATGCAACATCGATAAGGTAGTATCAAATGCTTCTGGAGCAGCAGAATAAGCGTTAAAATCATCAGGGATTTCAACGATATTTCCTTTTTTAGGCGCGAGTTGTTGTTGTAAAAAGTCCGGTAAGCGAACCTTCCCAATAAAACAAAGTCCCTGTGAATCTTTTTTATCGGCTGTGATTAAATCTTGGCTGGCCGCAATTTCACGCACTGCAGATTTCTGCAAGTGACCTATAGGGAACAAAACCTTTGATAACTGCGCTTGGGTTAACTGACACAAAAAATAAGATTGATCTTTATTGGGATCTGCACCAGCAATTAGCTGATGTGTTTCTTGCCCATTCACTTCAATTGTTTGACGCTGGCAATAATGACCTGTAGCGACATAATCTGCCCCTAGAGAAAGTGCGATCTCTAAAAAGACATCAAACTTAATTTCACGGTTGCATAAAACATCTGGATTTGGGGTTCTCCCCTGCTTGTATTCCTCAAACATATAGTCGACAATACGCGCTTTGTATTGCTCGCTTAAGTCAACTGTTTGAAAAGGTATTCCTAGTTTTTCAGCCACAATAAGGGCGTCATTACTGTCTTCTAACCACGGACATTCTGCAGAAATTGTAACACTTTCGTCGTGCCAATTCTTCATAAAGAGACCGATCACATTGTATCCCTGCTCTTTTAATAAGTATGCAGCGACACTAGAGTCTACCCCTCCAGAAAGTCCAACAATAACGGTTTTTGCCATGGGGCAAAGGTAGCAAATGTTTCTTTTGAAATAACTTTAGCGCTTCCCCTTTTGCTTGGCTTTTTGTTGCTTTTCGGCTTCTTCCATTGCTTTTTGCAAACGCGCCGTAAAGCCTCCTGCCTTTTTAGGCTTCTTCTTATTCTCTTCTATTTTCGCAAAGATTTTATCTTCACTAACCACATAATTCTTGATTACAAGCATCAAGATGATAGTCAAGACATTCGATACAAAATAATAAAGACTCAAACCACTGGCATAGTTGTTAAAGAAAAACAACATCATTAATGGCATCAAGTACATGATAAACTTCATATTAGGCATTCCAGGCTGTTGTGTTGCCTGCTGCTGCCCCATGGTCATCATCGTGTAGAAAAAGATCGCGACAGAAGCTAAGATGGGGAACAAACTAATATGATCTCCATAAAAAGGAATATTGAAAGGGAGTTCATAAACAGAATCGTAAGACGATAAATCATCTGCCCACAAGAAACTTTTTTGACGTAAGGCAAAAGCAACTGGGAAGAAACTAAACAAGGCATAAAAAACCGGGAGTTGTAACAGTGCTGGCAAACACCCTGACATAGGATTTGCACCCGCTTTGTTGTATAAAGCCATGGTTTCTTGCTGGCGTTTTACCGCATCGTCTTTGTGCTTTTTCGTGATTTCATCCACCTCTGGTTTAAGCACCTTCATCTTAATTTGCGAAACATAAGATTTATAGGTCACTGGCGACATGGCTAAACGCACAATAATCGTCATAATAATAATGGCTACGCCAAAAGGCAAGAAGGAACTTAAAAAGCCAAATAATGGAATAAAGATCGACTTGTTAATCCACCCAAATATCCCCCAACCAAAGTTGATGCTTTTTTCAATCCCTAATTCGTATTGCGCTAAAGTCTTGTATTCTGAAGGACCAAAATACCACTGAAAGGAATGCGCTAATTCACCTGTACTCTTCAACGGGAAAGACGAATGATATTGTTTTGTAAATACTTGTGCTTTGTCTTCTGATTCTACTAAACTTTCAGATGTTATCTCAGCTGTTTCAATTGATGTTGCAGGAATCAAAATAGAATTAAAGAAATGTTGCTTATACCCGATCCACTGCACATCTTCTAACTGCTCTTCATCTTCTCCAGTAATCGATAATTCGTTTACTTTTTCCCCTTCATAACCATAAGTGAGTTCTGTATAACGATTTTCATATTCTACACTTCTCGAATTGCGAAATGCTTTTAAATCCCAGCTTAGATTCTGGTCTATGTTTTGATTAATCACCCCTTGCATCCCATTAGATCGAATGGAAAAATCGACCATAAAATCATTTGGCGATAAAGCATATCGAAAAGCAACCCACTGATTTTGATTGAGTGCTGCCTTAAGCATTAAAACGTTTTGACCATTTACTTCAGTTAACTCTGGGGTAAAATAAAGATCGGCTGTATTCAGGGTTCTACCGTCTAGGGTGGTAAAACTAAAGTTGATGTCTTGATTGTTTGCCACTAAATTTAATGGCTCTCCTAAATAATTGGTATAGCCTTTAAGATGCGTAAGGGTCATTTGACCTCCTTTAGTCGAAAAGACAAAAGAAAGCACTTCGTTTTCAAGGCTTACCTCATTAGCTTCTCTCGCTTGTACTAAATCTGCAAAAGATCCAAAGTTGTTTTGTAACTCAATGCGCTGTACAGAATCATTTTGTACCACCGCTACTTCTGCCACTGGTTCGGCTTGTGTTGCTGTGGTTGCTTCTGTTTCGGCAACTTCTTCTACTGGTTGTTGATTCATCAACATCCAGGTCATAATCAAAGCAATTAAGATAAATCCTACTAACTGATAGGGATCAAATTTTTTCTCTTCCATAAATTTTTATTTGGTGTTGAAGTTGGTGAGCGCTGCTTGTATAAAATGAACAAATAGCGGATGAGGATCCAACACAGTACTTTTGTATTCTGGGTGATATTGTACCCCTATAAACCAAGGGTGTTTTGGATTTTCCACGACCTCAACTAATCCTGTTTCAGGATTAATTCCAGTTGCTTTTAACCCGTGTTTTTCAATTGTTTCGCGATAGGCATCATTAAATTCATAACGATGACGATGGCGCTCTTCTATTGCCTCGCTTTGGTAGACATTATGTGCCAAAGAATCTTTTTCTAACTGACATTTCCACGCTCCTAAACGCATGGTGCCCCCTTTATCTTCGATATGTTTTTGCTCTTCCATGATAGAAATGACCGGCTCGCTACAATGCTCCTCCATTTCGGTAGAGTTTGCGGCTTTTATTCCCACCACATTTCGAGCGTGCTCAATCACTGCCATTTGCATTCCTAAACATATTCCTAGAAAGGGAATCTTGTTTTCGCGCACATAGCGAATCGCTTCTATTTTTCCTTGAATTCCTCGTTCTCCAAAACCGGGTGCAACGATGACTCCATCTAAACCTTTTAGCTTTTCGGCTACATCGTTTTCATCTAAATATTCAGAATGAATCGAATGAACTTTTACCTTAGTTTCATTGACTGCTCCTGCATGAATGATCGCTTCAAGGATGGATTTATAAGAATCTTGCAACTCTACATATTTACCAATGAGACCAATATGTATGGTCTGTTTTGGGTTTTTATATTTGGCTAAAAAGCCTTTCCATTGATCGAGATCTGCATTTGCTGGAATAGGTAATTTTAAGGTATCCAAAACAACCTTATCTAAGCCCTCTTTTTGCATTAGCAGAGGAACATCATAGATAGTTTCTGCATCAATCGATTCGATAACCGCCTCTTGCTTTACATTACAAAATAGGGCGAGTTTGCGGCGAATATCGTTAGAAATAGGATGCTCTGTACGACAAACTAACACATTTGCTTTTACCCCACTTTCCATCAATGTTTTAACAGAGTGCTGGGTAGGTTTTGTTTTCAACTCTCCCGCTGCAGATAAAAAAGGGATTAAGGTTAAATGAATAACCATGGCATTTTCTTCTCCTAATTCCCAGACCAATTGACGTACAGATTCGATATAAGGAAGGGATTCAATATCCCCAACGGTTCCACCGATTTCTGTAATAATAATATCGTATTCTCCACTCTCACCGAGCAACATCATGCGGTGCTTGATCTCGTTTGTGATATGCGGGATAACTTGAACTGTTTTTCCTAGAAATTCTCCGCGGCGTTCTTTTTCAATCACGCTTTGGTAAACCCTTCCAGTCGTCACATTGTTCGCTTGAGAAGTGCGCACATTTAAAAAGCGCTCATAGTGTCCTAAATCTAAATCAGTTTCTGCTCCATCATCAGTCACGAAACATTCTCCGTGCTCATATGGATTAAGGGTCCCTGGATCTACATTGAGATAAGGATCAAATTTTTGAATGGTTACACTGTATTTTTGTGCTTGTAGAAGCTTCGCCAAAGAAGCAGCGATGATTCCTTTTCCTAGTGAGGAGCTTACTCCTCCAGTGACAAAAATATATTTGGTTTGTGACATCCGGTTATTTTGAAAGGGTTCTTATTTACCGGACTCAAAAATACAAAAAGTATTCGTGTTTTTGATGCCCCATAGGCTATTTCTTAATTTCTACAATATCATATCCTTGATGCTGCAAAAGATAAAAGCCTACATTTTGATAACCGGCTTGTGGCGCTTCTTCATAATTAAATCGATTCTCGATATAATCTGTCTCTCCGATTGCAGGAATATAAATACGCTCTTGATAAGCTAAACGCAGAATAACATCTAGGCTAACATCATAGGCTCTAATTGCTTCTTTGCTGGGGAAATCCCCAAATCGCTCTTGGTAAGCCTTTTTAAATGCTGTTCTTCGTGCATCTTCCATAGGGTGGTTCCCATTGAGATAGGTAAAACCTAAATTCCCTAAATGCTTTCTAGAAATATTATCATTTTCATAAATAGGCGTGCGAAGGGTCGTAAACAATTGTACATCCCTGTCTTTCGACACTTGAGAATTTAAGAGTGAAATTACGTTAGCGGTTAGGTTTAAATCTTGGGATTCATAAACCACTTTATTGGGCAGGGAATCAATTAACAACGAATCGATTAAATCTGGCATCACAAATCCACCCGCTTCTGGTCTAACACGATGTGCAAAAGGATACTTTTCTTCTAATCGCTTTACATAAGCTGCATTGAGGGTGTCTGCAATAATCACCACATTTTGTGTGGTGTCGATGATTTGTGCTAGATAAGCCACCATCTTGTCTCTAATAGAGGCGAGTGGACTTACAGATTGATAGACGTTCTTTCTTTGTTGAACCGCCTTTGAGGACAAGGGCGCTACCATCGTTAGATTAGCTAAAGCAGGAAGCTGAGAAGCGAAATCAAAGTTTGACGGAATTAATGGCCCTATGACGCCTTGCACTCCTGTCCAATCTGTTGTTTCCACTTGGGCTTGAATACTTTGCTTTTTGTTTTGAGAGTCTATGACCTTGAGGTCGACAGCAATGCCAAGTGAATCTGCTTTTTCAACAGCTAAAGCCATCCCCATATAAAAGTCTAAAGCAATGGTATGCAGGTTACGCTTTTTCAATAAAGCAGTAGTTTTTTCAATAGAATCAAACTCAATTGAAGCAGATTTAAAAGGTAAAAAAGCAGCGAGTTTAATGCTTCTACTGCTTAAAAGAGAGTCTTCTAATCGAACCTTTTCGATTAATAAATCATCCTCAACCTTTAAATCACCTGTGTTTTGTGGTGAAATTTTAAGGATCATTCCTTCTTGTAATCCAGTAATCGACAGTGTGGGATTGAGTTCAATAAGATCTGCTTCTGTTACCCCTAACTTTTTTTCTAGGCGATAAAAACCTTCTTTTGGTTTTACCTTGTAATAATTAAACGATTCTTCAAGGGCTTTTGTCTCTTCTACAGTTCTTTTTGGAATGACAATTTCTTGTCCAACCTTAAGTCCGTCTTTGATTTGTGGATTAAGGGATTCTAATTCTTGAATGGTAATCCCGTAGCGATACGCTAAACGCCATTTGGTCTCTTTAGGTTGAACTAGATATTTTGTCAAACCTTCACTTAATGGGACAGCTTTAGGCGCTTCGACAATCGGATAAACAGGGATTTTGAGTTGCATCCTCTTTTTCAAGCCTATTTTTTGAACCACAGGATTGAACTCATTAATCTGCTCGATGGTGATATTGTATTTACGGGCAAGACCATAGAGGGTCTCTTTCTTCTTTACTTTGTGGGTAAGAAATCTTTCAGGTTTGTTTTGGCCGAAGGCCATAAAAACAAAAAGGAAACTAAAAATAAATACAAGCGCTCTCATGTCTTATGCAATATCAACAATTATTCCCATTCGATGGTTGCGGGTGGCTTAGAACTTATGTCATACACCACGCGATTTACCCCTTTTACTTTATTGATGATATCGTTAGAGGTTTTTTGCAAAAATTCATAGGGTAAATTCACCCAGTCTGCGGTCATCCCGTCTGTGGAAGTCACAGCGCGAAGAGCCACACATTTTTCATAGGTACGTTCATCTCCCATCACTCCTACACTATTGACTGGCAATAAAATAGCACCTGCTTGCCAGACATCATTATACAAGCCTGCATCTTTTAAGCCTTGCACATAAATGGCATCGACTTCTTGTAACATGGCTACTTTTTCTGGGGTGATGTCACCCAAAATTCGAATCGCTAAACCTGGTCCAGGAAAAGGATGTCTGCCTAATAATTCTTGATCTATACCTAAACTCTTCCCTACTCTGCGCACCTCATCTTTAAAGAGCATTCGCAATGGCTCGACGATTTTAAGCTGCATATAATCGGGTAAACCGCCCACATTGTGATGCGATTTAATGGTGGCAGAAGGGCCGTTTACAGAGATGGATTCGATCACATCTGGGTAAATGGTTCCTTGTGCTAACCAAGTGGCACCGTCAATTTTCTTTGACTCATCGTCAAAAACATCGATAAAGGTATTCCCGATTACTTTTCGTTTTTTTTCTGGATCAGAAACCCCAACGAGTTTAGTTAAAAACAGTTCACTTGCGTCTACTCCTTTTACATTAAGTCCCATTCCGTTGTACTGTTCTAATACACTAGAAAATTCATCCTTGCGCAATAAACCATTATTGACAAAAATACAGGTGAGTTGATCTCCTATTGCTTGATGCAATAAGACTGCTGCAACGGTAGAATCTACCCCCCCAGAAAGACCTAAAATAACTTTTTCTTCTCCGATTTGCGCTTTTAAATTCGCAATGGTCATATTGACAAAAGAATCTGGTGTCCAATCTTGTTTTACACCAGCAATATTCACTAAGAAGTTTTCTAACAACTGTTTCCCATCGGTAGAATGATACACTTCTGGATGGAATTGAATCGCATAAGTATCTTCTCCATCAATGCGGTAAGCAGCATTTTCAACATCTGAAGTACTGGCTAATTTCACCCCATTTGTGGGCAATGCTTTAATGGTATCACTGTGGCTCATCCACACTTGACTCCCGATTTCAATTCCTGCAAATAGGTCGCTGTTTTTTGTAATGAAAGATAAGTTTGCACGCCCGTATTCTCTTGTTGCTGAAGGACTTACTTTTCCTCCAGAAAAGTGCGCCAAATATTGAGCCCCATAACACACTGCCAGTAAAGGCTTTTTTGATCTAATCTGTTCAAGGTCTGGATGCGGTGCATCTTCTGCTCTAACAGAGTAAGGAGACCCAGAAAGAATCACAGCCTTAAAAGGGCTAACGTCTTTTGGTGGATTGTTATAAGGGTGAATTTCGCAGTAAATAAAGAGCTCGCGAACACGACGAGCGATCAATTGGGTGTATTGCGATCCAAAGTCTAGGATCAGTACTTTTTCTTCCATGCACAAAAATACAACTATTCAGCAGCTAGGAAAACTCCCATAGAAAAGATTTTCAACAATTATTCGGCTAATTGAATCCAGCTAAATTCTAATGTTAAAGGATCCAAATATTGAAACAATAAAGGGAGTAAATTGTCCCCATGAGCTAAATAAAACTCAAAGAAGTTTGCCTGGCGTTCTTGCAGGGAATTATTAGGAAAAACCGCTTCGTGTAAAAGGGTAAGACGTTGCACATGATCAACTAACTTTTTCTTTTGCGCGTTGAGCAATCGCTTTTCAAGGGCGTCTATCCCATTGAACTGTTTTTGCTTTTGGGCTTTTACAGTTCCTTCAAAAGACGGGTCTGTCTTCTCGACTAAAGTCGCTAGGTAATCAAATTGCTCTTCTAACTTTTCTTTTAAGAACTGAAGATCTAAATCAATGTTACTGATTTGACGAATTTTTTTATTGATCAAAGCATTGCGTTTTAGAAACAACTCTTCTTTTGTCAAATCCAAGCGACTGATTTTTTCAGCTGTCTTGCGACTCGTTAATACCGCAGAATTGCGCAATAAAAGCAACGGAAAAGGCAGGGCCTCTTTTTCAAAATACTGTTTTAATTCAAGCCAGTAAGCAATCTCTCCGCCCCCACCGATATAACAAAGGTTAGGTAAAATCACTTCTTGGTATAAGGGACGCATTAAAACATTTGGCGAAAAGCGCTCTGGGTGACTTTCAACTTCTTTCCAGAGATTTTCTTTTGTGAAAGTTGTCTTTGTTTCTGTCGTAATATATCCCGTAGATGTTCGCTCGATACGCTCGCGTAAATCATCTTTTAAATAAAATAAATTGACTTGACGTGGATTAACTTGAGGGACATAATCTTTGTTGTACTCCGATTTAATTTTAGCAATGGTATCTTCTACTGCTGTGCGACAATAACTATGCGCTAGGTCATTTTTTATCTGCGGGATAAAACATTCTTTCAATGCTTTTCTATCTGCATCGAGAATGACCAGACCCTCTTCGGCAAAAAAATGATGGACTAACTTTTGGGTAGCTTCAGCTAAAGTATCTGCAGTGCGATAGGTAGAGTGAATTAGTGTTTTTAGATCTTTAGCGCGATCTGTTTCCCCTATCGCTTGCTCAAAGAGATCCAACAAGGGTGACAAAGATGCTAAAGACAACCGCCCTACCGCACCTTGACTTTCTTGCGCCCATTGCATTTTTCTTCCTTGAAAATGGAAAAAAGAAATCTCTTCAAAATCATGATCTTCAGTCGCCATCCAGTAGATCGGTACAAAATCAAAATTGGGGTAAGCTGTTTTGAGTTGCTTGCACAAATTGATGGTAGAAATGATCTTGTAAAAGAAGTATAAAGGACCCGTAAATAAATTGAGCTGATGTCCTGTAGTGATCGTAAAAGTGGTGTCTTTCTCTAAAAGGGTAAGATGTGCATCAACAGCAGCTTTATGATCGATTGCTTGATATTGATCCCGCAAAGAATCGACAAGCACTTTTCTTGTTTTTGAGGAATAATGCTGTTGCTTTTCAAGAAGTTGCGCCTTAAACGCTCCTATTTCTACTGGACGCGAAATCAACTGATCTAAGGCGGGATTCCCGTCGATAAGATCGCAGATTAAAGGAGAAAAATAGCCTGTATTTCGATAAGGAATACGGGTTAACGCCATAGCAAAATTTTATTCTGTTAAAGATATTCCATCTCTTTAGAATAAAAAAGATATAAGAGAAATTATATCTTTACCTGCATATACTTAAACGATGAAAAAATTATTTTCCCTTCTTTCTTTACTATTCTATTTTAATGGTCATGCACAACTGCAATCCCCAGAAGAATTTTTAGGCTATGAATTAGGTACTCAGTTTACACGTCATCATCAAGTGATTGACTATGTAAAGCATGTTGCAGAAAATTCCTCGCTTGCATTAACAAAGTCTTATGGAAAGACCTATGAAAACAGAACCCTACAACTGGTTTATCTATCATCTGCAGAAAATTTAGCCCAACTTGAGGTCTTGAGAAAGGATCATTTAAAAAGTATAGGCTATGAAACGGGAACCCCAGAAAGCGGAAAAGAATTTAGCGTTGTTTGGCTTAGTTATAATGTTCATGGGAATGAATCAACAAGCACAGAAGCGGCACTTAAAACTTTGCATACCCTGGTAACAGAAAAGCAAGCGTGGTTAGAAAAGCTGGTCGTCATCATGGATCCATGTATTAATCCAGATGGAAGAGATCGTTACGTCAATTGGTACAACCAAGTGAAAAGCACTCCTTTTGACATCGATCCAAAAGCGAATGAACACTTTGAAGACTGGCCAGGAGGGAGATACAACCATTACTATCATGACCTTAACAGAGACTGGGCATGGTTAAGTCAGGTAGAAAGTCAACAGCGACTTCCGCAGTACCTCTCATGGATGCCACAAATCCATGTTGATTTTCACGAACAGGGTGTGGACAGTCCTTACTATTTTGCGCCAGCAGTTGAACCTTACCATGAGATTTTAACAGATTTTCAAAGAGACTTTCAAGTAACCATCGCTAAAAATCACGCCAAATATTTTGACAAAGAAGGCTGGTTGTATTTTACTGATGATGTCTTTGACTTATTATATCCAGGTTATGGCGACACCTATCCTATGTTTAATGGAGCGATAGGAATGACCTATGAACAAGGCGGAAGCGGTCGCGCAGGATTGGGGATTTTAAACAGTGTTGGGGATGTGTTAAGTTTAAAGGATCGTATTGCTCACCATTACACAAGCGGACTATCTACCGTTGAAGTGGCCTATAATAATGTCCAAAAACTCAACCAAGAGTTTCAAGCCTACCACGCGAGAAAAAACAATACCTACAAAGCTTATGTTCTTGAAGGACAAGAAGACAAAATCGCTACCCTTACCGCATTGATGGAAGCACATCAAATTCCGTTAAAAAAATTAGCACAAAGCACAAGCATTAAAGGAGTAGAATACAGTAGTCAAAAAACAAAGAATACGACTTTTTCTCCTTCGGCTTTAGTAATTGACGGAACGGGGAAAAAGAACAATTTGGTTCAAGCACTGTTTGAACCTAAAACCTTTTATTCTGATTCATTGACCTATGACATTACCTCATGGTCATTACCCTTTGCACACGGATTAAAAGCAGTAGCTACAAATCAAAGCTTAAAGACTGTTTCTTATAATCAAGAAGCATCTACTACTAGTATTGATCCTAATGCCTACGCCTATGCGGCGGAAAGAAAAAGCATAGAAGACGGCAAGTTATTAGCCGCGCTCATCAAAGCAAATCTCAGGGTGTATTACAATCAAGAACCTTTAACAAATGGCGGAAAACGCTGGGAAAGAGGAAGTGTTTTTGTCTTAAAAGGAGAAAATAGACAGCAGGCAGATCTAGCGGGAATCATCGAAGAAATTGTCAAAACAACCCAACAAGAAATGCATTCTCTAGCGTCTGGATTTTCTGATAATGGTCCAGACTTAGGGTCGAATAAAATGCGTTTTATCTCCAATAAAAAAATCGGGATACTAAAAAGTGATCAGGCTACTCCAGCAAGTTATGGAGAAATCTGGCACTTCTTTGAACAACAATTAGGCTACCCTATAATGCAATTGAGTGATGATCGTTTAAATGAACGCTTTCTTCAAGAGCTAGATGTGTTGATTATTCCTTCTGGTTACTATGGGAATTTAATCGATCAAGCGGGAGAAAATGCCCTTGCACAATGGACCCAAAAAGGAGGCAGAATAGTCGCTGTAGGAAATGCCGTTCGCAGCTTTGCCAATCACGAACAATTCTCACTAAAAAGAAAATCAAGCCCAGATAGCGATCAAGATATCGCCTATGGAGACCGAGAAAGAGAAGGGATTCGCTCTTCTATTTATGGAAGCATCTACAAGGCAACCATAGATGCAACTCACCCACTTGCTGCAGGATATAACGAAAATTATTTCACGCTTAAAACTTCTGCCACTGCCTATGAGTTATTAGATGATTATGGGACAGCAGCTTATTTAAGCAAAGGAATTCAACCTCACGCTGGTTTTAGTGGAGACAAGGCCATCAAGCTTCAAAGTGAGTCGCTGCTCTTTGGAACAGAACGTTTTGGAAGAGGCTCAGTCGTTTATTTAGTCGATAATGTACTCTACAGAAGTTTTTGGGAAAACGGAAAACTGTGGCTGGTCAATGCCATCTTTATGTAGGTGATGGCATAAATTTTGCTACATTTTATCAAAACATCCCAAATGAAAAGACTTAATTTTTTTAAAATTAGTTGTCTCAGTTTTTGTTTACTGTTGGCTTCTTGTAGCTTGTTTAAAGACGAAATCATTGATGAGCGTGAAATGGTGGATGTGGCTTATTTTGTTCCACAATACGAAACAACCGCACAACTCGCTGCAAAAGTAACTGTGGAATCCCCAAAAGACTATGCAGAGGCGGGGAAGATCGTTACCTATCAAAACTACATCTTCATCAACAAACCTAACGAAGGGGTACATGTGGTGGATAACAGCAATCCTGCTGCTCCAGTAAACCTTCATTTTATCAATATCCCGGGTTCTTTAGATTTAACGATTATAGACGACCATCTATACAGCGATATGTTCTCTGCTTTGGTTGTTTTTAACATCAGTGATGTTACTCAACCAGATTTGATCGAAGATTTTACCGTAGAAGATGTATTTTATTATAATCCATACAGAACAATTGATACCGCATCACGCCCAGAAGAAAGTTATGCTTACACCCAATATGAATCTATTGACGAAAGTCGGGGGATTGTTACGGGCTGGGAGGTTGAAATTAGACAAGAACCGCTGGAAGAACAAATTCGATATTTAAGATTGGAAGACAGCGCTATTGCAGAAACTACTAGCACCGATCAAGCAGGCAGTTTTGACCAAGTCTCTAATGCTGGATCTATGACACGTTTTTTGCCCATCGATCGCTATTTATACACCATCAATTTCAATGAATTGGTGCTGTTCTCTATTGGAGACAATTATCAGCCCAGTCGTTTTGCACGTTTGGATACCGGTACTCAAGCAGAAACTTTATTCCAGTTAAACGACCTGCTTTTTGTAGGCTCAACCACTGGGATGTTAATGTATGATGTCGCTATCCCTGGCAACCCAAATTACCTCAACAGTATACAGCATTTTAGAAGCTGCGACCCTGTTGTCGCTGATGAAAACTATGCATATGTAACCCTTAGAGGAGGAACCAATTGTTTTACGGAAACCAATGAGCTCCAGATTATCGATATCAGTAATCCAGAAGAACTAAGCGTAGTTGCACGACAAGTGATGTTTAATCCACACGGATTAGCCATTCACGAGGATTATTTATTGGTTTGTGATGGTTCTGCTGGTTTAAAAGTCATCGATGTAAGTAATCGCGAAGAACCCACAGTTATCACTTCAGACAACATTCCTTTTGCTTATGATATCATTGTTGACTTCCCTAGTGCGATAGTTGTTGGCGAAGGAGTACTATATCAGTACGACCTCTCTAACTTACCAGAGATTGTTAAAACAAATGAGTTGGTACTAACCAATTAATTGATTGGTTCTGCATAAAGGTCAAAGTCGGCAGCTTCAGTGATTTTAACCGTCACAAACTCCCCCTGCTTGAGGTAATATTTTGTGGCATCTACTAGCACTTCATTATCCACGTCTGGCGAGTCCATTTCTGTTCTACCAACAAAGTAATTTCCTTCTTTGCGGTCGATAATACAGCGATAAGTATTCCCTATCTTTTCTTGGTTTAACTCCCAGGAGATCTGAGATTGCACTTCCATAATCTCTGCAGAGCGACGTTGTTTTTCTTCTTCTGGAACATCGTCCTCGAGTTGAAAGGCATGGGTGTTTTCTTCATGAGAATAGGTAAAACAACCTAAACGCTCAAAACGCATTTCTTTTACCCAAGCTTTTAATTCTTCAAAATCAGCTTCTGTTTCACCGGGATACCCTACAATTAAACTTGTGCGTAAAGTAATTCCTGGAACAGCCGCCCTAAAGTCTTTGAGCAACTGTGTTGTCTTTTGTTTTGTTGTCCCACGGCGCATTGATTTGAGTACGCTATCTGTGATATGCTGTAAAGGGATGTCTAGGTAATTACATACTTTAGGCTCTCGCTTCATTACTTCAAGTACATCCATAGGAAAGCCTGTTGGGAAAGCATAGTGCATACGAATCCATTCGATTCCTTCAACTTTAACAAGCGCTTCAAGTAATTCAGCTAGATTGCGTTTTTTGTAAATATCCAAACCGTAATAGGTCAAATCCTGGGCAATCAAAATCAATTCTTTCACACCATCTCTGGCCAGATTTTGAGCCTGAGTCACTAAATCTTCTATAGGAGTAGATCGGTGTTTCCCACGCATAAGCGGAATAGCACAAAACGAACAAGGACGATCACAACCTTCAGAAATTTTAAAATAAGCATAGTTCTTAGGCGTAGTGGTGATTCGCTCTCCTAATAACTCATGTTTATAATCTGCCTCAAGCGCTTTTAACAGTTGTGGTAATTCACTCGTACCAAAATATTGATCCACTTGCGGAATTTCTTCCTGCAAATCTGGTTTGTATCTTTCGCTTAAGCAACCCGTCACAAAAACTTTATCGAGTTCCCCAGCTTCTTTTCGCTTAATGTTGTCTAAAATCGTATTGACCGATTCTTCTTTGGCATTATCAATAAAACCACAAGTATTGATCACAACAATATTCCCATCTTCTTCATGGACCACGTCTTTCCCACTGGCTTTGAGTTGCCCCATCAATACTTCTGAATCGTAAATATTTTTAGAACACCCCAGGGTGATCACATTGATCTTATTCTGCTTTGTACTTTTTGTGCGCATTAGTTTAAAATACGGTTTAAAAATGCTAGGGTAGCTTCTCTAACCCCATCATGGTTATTTGACACTAATTCACTCGCTATT
>JBELLO010000024.1:0-18576 GCA_042096495.1 Candidatus Arcticimaribacter sp. | reverse complement strand
AGTATATTGGAGGCTTTTTTTGTCTTACCCTATGAAAAGATTTTTTTGGCTACTTATATTATTTATAGCAGCGTGTAAACAGCAAGACTCTACTGCTTGTATTTGTACTAGCGAGTACAACCCTGTTTGTGCAGGAGATCTTCAATATACTAATCCTTGTAAGGCTAAATGTGATGGCTATAAGGATAGCCAAATATCCATCCTTTTAACCGAAGAGCAAATTGCTGCTGGGATGATGGTCAGTGTAGATTGTTCGATCTAATTTTTGACCTAAAAAAGCTTAAATAGCTAAAAATATTAACCTCTCCTGAGTTTAATTTATATCTAGATTATCATCGAGATATTAAGACAATGTTACCCCTTTTTTGATATATGATAAAATGACAACTTAAGCATTAGAAATTTATCAACTTATCAATTTAAATCGTTTGCAATACAGAGTTTGATAAATCGCACTCAGCTTTATAAAAACACTTGTTTTACATAGGACAGCTGCCGTAAATTTGTCCTGTGAAAAGAGATAAACCCAACATCCTAAAACCAACCATTATGAAAAGCCTAATTTTTAATTTACTTATTTTATTTTCTTTAAATGCAACCAAAGCAGTTGCTAACGAAATTACTGCTGAGCAAGTCATCACCGCTATTGCGCAAGACGATTTTGACTTTATCACGCAAGCGATCATGACGCGTCAAATTAATCCAAATGAATTATTCAACGGCAAAACATTATTGATCATTGCTGTTGAGGATGACAACGCAGAGATGATTAACCATTTAGTAAGACTTGGTGCAAGACTAAGTACTGTTGGTGTAGATGGCTATCGCCCAATGGAAATTGCCAAAATGCAGCAAAAAATTTATGCGCAAGCAGAACTTATTGTAATAACATCATAATTACATTTACTTGTTTGTTTCAGGGCCCTCCGATAGGAGGGCTTTTTTTTTGCGTTTATTTAAATGCAAAGTGAAGAATTTATATCTTGTTAAGATATTTAAACACTATGAAGTATCTATTTTATTCTCTTTTTCTTTTTTGCGCCATAACTTCTTTTGCGCAAGAAATATCTCCAAAGTGGCTAACAAACACTCCGGCGCGAAATATTGGACCTGGCGGAATGAGCGGGCGTGTCACCACCATTGATGTCGTTAATAATGCACCAGATATCATTTATGTAGGAACTGCTTCTGGAGGGGTGTGGAAATCCATGAGTGGCGGAATTGACTGGACTCCTATTTTTAATGATCAATTAACCGCTTCGATAGGAGCCTTAGCGATACAGCAATCTAATCCAGATGTCATCTGGGTAGGAACAGGAGAAGGGAATCCAAGAAATAGTCTTAATGGAGGTTATGGTATATATAAATCCCTAGACGGCGGAAAAACATGGCAGTCAATGGGGCTTGAAAAAACCCGTCATATCCACCGCATTATTATCGATCCTACACAGCCCAATACGGTTTATGTAGCGGCAATAGGTTCGCCATGGGGAGTACACCCAGAACGTGGTATTTATAAAACCACTGATGGCGGTAAGTCATGGAAGAAAATTTTATACCAAAACCAAAAAACTGGGGCAGCAGATCTCGTGATGGATCCTACGAATCCAAATAAATTAATTGCGGCCATGTGGGAACACAAGCGCGATCCATGGTTCTTTAACTCTGGGGGAGAAGGCAGTGGTCTTTTTATTTCTTATGACGGGGGAGAAAGCTGGAAAGAAAAAACAGAAGAAAACGGCTTGCCTAAAGGGGAATTAGGACGTATAGGTTTAGCTATCGCAAAAAATAAACCCAATATTGTGTATGCCCTCGTTGAGGCCAAAAAGAACGCCCTCTACAAGTCTGTTGATGGAGGCGAAAAATGGGTCAAAGTCAATGACAAAAATGACATCGGGAACAGACCCTTTTATTATTCGGATATCCGTGTAGACCCAGAAAATGAAAACCGTTTGTATTCTGTCTTTACTTATGTCAATGTTTCTGAAGACGGGGGAAGAAACTTTAAAGAATTAATGCCAGCCTATGGAGTGAGTAATGGAGTGCATCCTGATCATCACGCCTGGTGGATTCATCCAGAAGATGGAGATTTTATGATTGATGGAAACGACGGTGGCTTAAACATCACCAGAGACGGCGGAAAATCATGGCGCTTTGTAGGCAACATTCCTGTAGCACAATTTTATCATATAAGTGTGGATAATGAAATCCCCTATAATGTTTATGGTGGAATGCAGGATAATGGATCCTGGCGAGGACCTGCCTATACTTGGCGTGTACAAGGTATCCGAAATTCTTACTGGCAAGAAATAGCCTTTGGGGATGGTTTCGATGTTGTGCCAGATCTTGACGATGCTCGATATGGTTATGCCATGAGTCAACAAGGCTATGTCTCGCGTTATGACTGGAAAACAGGAAATAATTATTTGGTTAGACCTACACATCCAGATCCAGAAGTGCGTTTGCGATTCAATTGGAATGCCGCAATAGGACAAGATCCTTTTGATAATAGTACGGTTTACTTTGGAAGTCAATTTGTCCACAAGAGCACCGATAAAGGTTTGACTTGGCAAGTTATTTCCCCAGATTTAACGACAAATGATCCAGAGAAACAAAAACAAAGCGAAAGCGGTGGATTAACCTTAGACGCAACTGGGGCAGAAAATCACTGTACTCTACTCGTTATCGAGCCCTCTCCCTTAGAAGAAAATATGTTGTGGGCAGCCTCTGACGATGGGCGGGTTCACTTCACTCAAAATGGTGGAGAATCATGGAATGAGGTAACAAAAGGCCTCAAAGGCTTACCCGCAGGAAGCTGGATTACACAAATAAAAGCTTCGAATAAGAATAAAGGCGAAGCCTTATTAGTCGCAAATGATTACAGACGCTTTAATTACACACCATATGCCTATAGAACAACCAACTATGGTAAAACCTGGAAACGCATTGTTGATGTAGAAGATGTAGAAAGCTATGTATTGAGTATAGTCGAAGATCCAGTGACAAAAAACCTATTGTTTTTAGGAACAGACGATGGGCTTTACTATTCTACAAACGCAGGGGAGCAATGGACAAAAATGGACCCAAAAGTATTTCCTACTGTCTCGACAAAAGACCTTGTGATTCATCCCAGAGAGCACGATTTAATTATCGGGACCTTTGGAAGAGCTGCATGGGTATTAGACGATATTCGTCCTCTACGTGCTTTAGCGCAGCAAAAAGAGATTGCGAAAAAAGCCAACCATCTGTTTACTCCGCCTACCGCTTATCAAGCGGCCTATCAACAGCCCACGGGCTCCCGCTTTGGGGCAGATGCCATGTATCACGGCGAGAATAGAAAATACGGGGCAATGTTTACTTATTTCTACACTGCAGCTGATCAAGAAAACGAAGAAAAGAAAAAAGATTCATTAAGCCTTCAAATATTTGATGGAGAGCGATTGATAAGAACTTTAAGGCGCAAAGCGCCAAAAGAAACGGGCCTGCATCGCTGGTACTGGAATATGGATGAAAGTGGTGTAAATCGCCCCAGACGTAAACCTAGTAAATCAAAGCGAGAACCTTCGGGTGTAGGAGTTTTACCAGGGACGTATACAGCGGTACTATCTTCAGCGACTGTGAGTAATGTAGTGGAGATTCAAGTTAAATCAGACCCACGCATTGAAACATCAATCGAAGGTTTAACAAAGCAATATAATGCCGCAAAACAATTAGAAGCTTTAACTGATTTAGCCGCAAAAGCAGTTGCGCAATTAGTCGAATCAAAAGCGACCCTTAAAGATTATCAACAAAGAATTGAAAAACAAGACAGTGTAGCACATAAGGCCATCATTGATAAGTGTAAAAATGCTTCAAAAGAGATTACCCAGTTAATTGATTTATTTTTAGGTAAAGAAGACAAGCGTCAAGGAATAGTTCGCAATCCAGCACAAACGGTGATGACGCGTATTAGCGCTGCGAGGCGATATGTTTACTCTCGACCAGACGGTATTACCACAACAGAAGAGATTTTAATGCAACACGCTAACACAGCCACAAATGAAGCTGTTGAGCAAGTCAATGATTTTTATAAAAACAATTGGGAGGCTTTGCAAAAAGAAATTGAAGCCATAGAGCTGTCTGCTTTTAAAGCAGTAAAGTATTTTGAAACGACAAAATAGCTTATAGATGATCGAGGAGTTGCTCTAGGGCAATTCCTCTTGATCCTTTTATCAAGATAGTGTGATCTTGAATGGCTTGCTTAGCGAAGTGCTTTTTTACCAGTTGAGTGTTGTCAAAATAGTTTAAGCCTTCAGCGTTTGTAGTGCCAAATAAGGGTCCCACCAGGATAGCATCTTGAATGTTACTTTCTTTAAGGATATTGACGATAGCTTGATGCTCACTTTGGGCATATTGCCCTAATTCAAGCATATCTCCTAAAATCACCATTTTGTGTTTTGACTTTAAATCAAGAAAAGAATGTAATGCCGCCTTCATGCTGGTAGGATTTGCATTATAGGCGTCTAAAAGAATATTGTTTTTTGCTGTTTTTATCCATTGAGAGCGATTGTTACTGGGACAGTAAGCCGCTATACCTTTTTGAATTTTAGCGAGGGGAATTTCAAAGAATTCACCAAAGGTGACTGCCGCATTTATATTGTCAAAGTTATAGGTTCCTGTTAGCTGAGAGGTGATAATAGTATCACCTGTTTTAACTGTGCAGTAGCCAGAGGTGTTAATCGTATTACTCAGGTGGTTTTGTACAAGTTTAGCTTCGCCAAAAATATAGCGATTTAGGCCATCGCTTTGTTGCATTTGCTTTTTATCATCCCCATTGACTATGGCAATCCCCTTGTTTTCTTTTAAGTAATCGTATAACTCACTTTTTCCTTTTACAACCCCTTCTAAACTCCCAAAACCCTCTAAGTGTGCCTTGCCAAAATTTGTAATATACCCCATGGTGGGTGTGGCAAGATTGGCTAAAAAAGCAATTTCTTTTAAATGGTTTGCGCCCATCTCAATAAGGGCAATTTCTGTTGTTTCTGTGATGTTTAGTAAAGTGAGTGGGACACCGATATGATTGTTGAGGTTCCCTTTTGTGGCAACAACTTCAAAGGTTTGTTCAAGAACACTTTTTATTAATTCTTTTGAGGTGGTCTTACCGTTTGATCCAGTAAGTCCGATCACGGGGATATTAAATTGATTTCTGTGAAATTGCGCTAGTGCTTGTAAGCTTGCAAGACTATCCTGGACAAGAATAGCATTTTTGTGCTGTGGATTGTGTTTTTCATCGTCATAAACGACATAAGCTGCTCCTTCTTCTAAGGCTTTTTTTGCAAAGGTATTTCCGTTAAAGTTTTCTCCTTTAAGACAGAAAAAAAGGGTGTTTTTTTGAAGGCTTCGGGTGTCTGTAGAAACAGTCCCACAGCCTAAAAAGATTTGGTGTAATTCAGCAATGTTCATATGTAAAAAAAGGCATTCGAAAATGCCTTTAATTTTATGTTATCCTCTTCTTTTGTGTCGAGCAGTTTTTTTGTTTTTGCTCTTGGACCCTAATCGGGTCATGGCACATCTAAAGCCAATATAATCTGTCGCGATGTATTGAGGAAGGAATCTTCTTTGTGCTGGATCTAACCAGTAAGCACGATCTTTCCACGACCCACCTTTATAGACTCTAACCTCGTCTGTAATTAAACTAGTTTTATTACTTGTTTCATCTTTATTGTAAACTTTCACACCATTTTCAAATGTAACACCAGGTGTTTTTGGTGCGCTATACATGGCAGATGAGCCAGGGTATTTTTCAGCAACCTCTTCATCGCTTAATCCATTACCAGATTCATACAAACGTGAAGACGAAATATCACCGTCGCGATAATTTCTATTATCAGACTGCGTAAAGTTTTGTCTTAAGAAAGTTTCTTCTTCATCAATATCTTGAAGTTTCAATTGACCGGGGATACGTTTTAAGAGTACTTTACCATTGGGTAAGGTATCATAGACTAATTGATCGGGGGAGATTACTTCTGCTTTTCCATCTTCACCGATAACTTCTTTTTGGTAAACATTACCTCTATAATAGTTAAAGTCACTTGCTTCGTCATCAACAATAGGGCGATATACATCTGATACCCATTCGGCAACATTACCCGCCATATCATACACCCCAAAATCGTTAGGAGGATAGGCTTTTACTTGGATGGTGATATCTGCACCATCGTCAGACCATCCTGCGATTCCGCCATAGTCTCCTTTTCCTAGTTTAAAGTTGGCCAATTGGTCCCCTTCTGTTCTTCTTTCGTCTGAACGGGTATATTCCCCAGACCACGGATATTTCTTTTTACCTCTATAGGCATTGTATTCTCTTTCACCAGCGAGGGCTAATGCAGCATATTCCCACTCAGTTTCTGTAGGAAGGCGATAAGATGGGAGAAGGATCCCTTTTTCGACACCTGCATAATTGGCTTTAACAGTATCCTTAACTTTAACTGTTCCATTTTTACCTGCAATACTGTCAATTTTTCCGTTATAGGTTTGTCCAGGTACTTTTAAATAAGCACTAGTGCTAAAGGTGCTATTCGCATCGATAACTTCTGTATTATAACGAGTGTCTTTTTCTAAGTAAGCTTCGCGTTCAAGGATAAATTCGTTGACACGATCTGTTCTCCATTCGGCAAATTGAACTGCTTGCATCCAGTTAACTCCTACAACAGGGTATTCTGCATAGGCTGGGTGACGCAAGTAGTTAGTTGTTAATTCTTCAACATAGCCTAAACGATTTCTCCAGACTAAAGTATCTGGTAAAGCGCCCTGGTAGATTAATTTATATTGTTCTTCTTCTTTTGGGAAAACAAATTGTAACCAGTCGAGGTATTCTAAGTACATCAAGTTGGTTACTTCGGTTTCGTCTATATAAAAAGACATTACGTGTTGACGTGTGGGGGAATTGTTCCAGTCGTGCATTACATCATCTTGCACTTGACCTTTAGTAAAGGTTCCTCCTTCAATAAATACCAAACCTGGTCCTGTTTCCTGATCTTCAAATTCAACGTTGTACTGAAATCCACCTTTCTTAGAATTGATGGACCAGCCTGTAGCTCTAGATTGATTGTTTCTTCCACAAGAAGAGAATACCAATGCACCTAAAACAGCAAAAAGCGTAAATCTCGAAATAACCTTAACATTCATACTTTATCTTTTACAATTCTATACCGCTATTAATTAACGCAATATACAAAATATTGATGCAAGCCAAACTATTTTGACTCCCTACAATATGACTATATAACGTAGTCTTTATTGTTTTATTGTCAAAAAAATTAATCCTTTATAAATAGTTGAATTTCCGTACAAGAAAAGGATTTTTTTTGCGTTATAACTGAATACATATGAAGGCAATATACTTGAAGAGATTCTATTTACACCTCACGGCATTTGCGTTAATTGCAGGTTTTTTTGTGTCAGCACAAAACGAGAGTCGCGTTATAACGACAGGAGTACCTTTTTTACTAATCACCCCAGATGCGCGATCTGCTGGAATGGGGGAATTAGGGGTGGCTACTTCTGCAGACGTTTATTCGCAACAGTGGAATCCAGCTAAATATGTTTTTGCAGAAAAAAGTCAAGGTTTAGGAGTGAGTTATACACCTTATCTAAGCAAATTAGTAGACGATATTTTTCTGGCTAATGTCACTTATTACACAAAAAATACAGAGCGCAGTGCATGGGGGGCAAGTCTAAAATACTTTAGTCTCGGAGATATTCAATTCAACGATTTAGTTGCCAACACCATTATACAACAAGGTATTGAACGCCCTAACGAGCTCACGCTTGATGTCTCTTATGGTTTGAAGTTAGACGATAAATTTTCTTTAGCTGTAGCGGGGAGATTTATCCGTTCAGATTTAAAACTTTCTAGCGATTTAGATGCTACCCCAGCAAATACTTTAGGAGTGGATATTGCTGCATTTTATCGTGGGGATGTTTTTGATCTTGGCGAAAATAAAGGACGAATGCGCTATGGGATGAATATCTCTAATATAGGGCCTCGATTAAAATATGATGAAGGTGGCCAAAAAAACTTTATTCCTACCAACCTTAGAGTAGGAACAGGTTTAGATTTGGTTTTAGATGCGAACAATTCGCTGAATTTTAATTTAGAACTCAATAAATTATTGGTTCCTTCTCCAGTAGCTATAGTTGAAAACGGTGATATAGTGGGCTATCAACAACCCGATATTACTTTTCTTAAAGGTATTTTTGAATCCTTTAGCGATGCTCCAGATGGTTTTAGTGAAGAGTTAAAAGAAATCACCTGGGCAACAGGAGTTGAATATGTTTTTCAAGATTCTTTTGCCTTGAGAACTGGTTACTTTAACGAGAGTTTAGAAAAAGGGTCAAGGCGTTTTTTAACCTTAGGCGCAGGCTTTAGGTTAGATTTTGCTACCATTGATATTTCTTATTTGTTTTCTACTTCTAGAATTAGAAATCCGCTTGAAAACACCCTGCGTTTTTCGCTGACATTTAACCTTTCTGCCGGTCCAGAACTCTTGACAGATACCACAAATTAGAAAAAGATTTATTTTTCTCTTAGGATAATAACTTTTAAGCTTCTTTTTGTTGTCTGATTTCTCACTAAAATGTGGTATTTTTGTCGCTGAAAGAAACCATAATCACTCGCTTAACGAATGAAAAAAATTACCAAACAGACCTATATAGATTGGTACAAAGACATGCTGTTCTGGCGCAAATTTGAAGACAAACTAGCCGCCGTTTACATCCAGCAAAAAGTGCGTGGATTCCTCCACCTTTACAATGGACAAGAAGCTATCCTTGCAGGAGCTTTACATGCCATGGAATTAGGAAAAGATCGTATGATCACTGCTTATCGTAATCACGTTCAGCCTATTGGGATGGGTGTTGATCCTAAACGCGTCATGGCAGAATTATACGGAAAAGCTACCGGAACCTCAAACGGTCTAGGTGGATCAATGCACATTTTTTCAAAAGAACACCGCTTCCATGGTGGACATGGAATTGTAGGGGGACAAATCCCACTAGGAGCTGGAATGGCTTTTGGGGATAAATACCACAATACAGGTGCAGTAACCCTTTGTTTTATGGGAGACGGTGCCGTGCGTCAAGGATCACTTCACGAGACCTTGAACCTTGCTACACTTTGGGAACTTCCAGTTGTATTTATTGTAGAAAACAATGGATATGCCATGGGAACTTCTGTTGCAAGAACTGCTTCTCATCAAGAAATATGGAAGTTAGGTTTAGGCTATGAAATGCCTTGTGGACCTGTAGATGGAATGGACCCAGTCGCTGTTGCTAAAGCTTTAGACAAAGCAATGAAACATGCCAGAGACGGGAAAGGACCTACTTTCTTAGAAATGAAAACCTATCGCTATCGCGGGCATTCAATGTCAGATGCACAACACTATCGTACAAAAGCTGAGGTGGAAGAGTACAAAAAAATCGATCCCATCACTCAGGTAAAAGATATTATTGTAGACAAGAAGTACCTAAGCGACGATGAGCTAAGTGCCATCGAAGTTGATGTTAAAGCGCGAGTAGCAGAATGCGAAAAATTTGCAGAAGAATCACCTTATCCAGAAAAATCTGTGATGTATGATGCTGTATACGAAGAGCCTAACTACCCATTTTTAAAACATAAATTAAGCTAACAATGGCAGAGATTATAAACATGCCTCGTTTGAGTGACACCATGGAAGAAGGAACCGTAGCAACTTGGTTCAAAAAAGTAGGTGACACCGTGAAAGAAGGAGATATTTTAGCTGAAATTGAAACAGATAAAGCAACCATGGAGTTCGAAGCTTTTTATGAAGGCGAACTTTTGCACATTGGAATTCATGAAGGAGAAACAGCTCCAGTCGATTCTTTATTAGCTATTATCGGGGAAAAAGGAGAAGATATTTCTGCTCACCTTAGTGGTGGTGCACCAGCAGCAGAGGCACCAGCTCCAACTGAAGAACAAGCTGCTCCAGCACAAGAAACTACAACTGCGGCAGTAACTATGCCTGATAATGTTGAAGTTATCACCATGCCGCGTTTGAGTGATACCATGGAAGAAGGTACCGTTGCCACCTGGTTGAAAAAAGTAGGGGATACAGTTAATGAAGGCGATATTCTCGCTGAAATTGAAACAGATAAAGCCACCATGGAGTTCGAAGCATTTTATGCGGGAACCCTATTACATATTGGAATTCAAGAAGGAGAATCTGCACCTGTAGATAGCCTTTTAGCGATCATTGGTGATAAAGATGTAGATGTGGATCAAGCTATCGCTGCGGCATCTGCTTCTACTCAAGAAGCCGCTGCTCCAGCAGCAGTTGAAACACCACAAGCGCCAGTAGCTCCTGCACCAGTAGCAACGCCAGTTGCCGCAACGGTTAAGCAAGCAGCTCCTGCGCCTGTTCCTGCTCAAAATACGAGTGGTCGTGTAATCGCTTCTCCTCTAGCTAAAAAGCTTGCGGAAGAACGCGGGATTCAAATTGCCAATGTTCCAGGATCTGGAGATGGTGGTAGAATCATTAAGCGTGATATTGAAAATTATCAAGGGACAGCTAGTGGTGTAGCCGCTATGCCACAAGGAATCGAGTCGGCAGAAGAAGTACCCAACAATCAAATGCGCAAAACCATTGCAAAGCGTTTAGCTGCGTCTAAATTCAATGCGCCACATTACTATTTAAGCGTGGAGTTTGATATGGAAAATGCAATGGCTTTCCGTCAACAATACAACTCTGTTCCAGACACAAAGATTTCTTTTAATGATATTGTTGTAAAGGCTACCGCCAAAGCATTAAAACAGCACCCTCAAGTAAATTCACGTTGGCATGATGATAAAATTGTCAAAAACCATCACGTGCACATGGGAGTAGCTGTAGCTGTTGAAGATGGCTTAGTTGTACCTGTCGTTAAGTTCGCAGACGAATTGTCTCTCCCTCAAATTGGGGCACAAGTAAGAGACTATGCAGGTAGAGCAAGAGATAAAAAGCTTACCCCAGCCGAAATGGATGGGAGCACCTTTACAATTTCTAACTTAGGAATGTTTGGTATCGAAACCTTTACCTCGATTATCAATCAGCCTAACTCTGCGATCCTCTCTGTAGGGGCAATTGTAGAAAAGCCAGTGGTTAAAAATGGAGCAGTTGTAGTGGGTCACACCATGAAATTAACCCTTGCTTGTGATCACCGTTCTGTCGATGGTGCAACAGGGTCTTTATTTTTACAAACACTTAAAGGCTACATAGAAAATCCAGTAACCATGCTTGTTTAAGCAAGCAATTACAATAAATAACCCGCCTTTGAGCGGGTTTTTTTTATCTTTAAAAAAAAAGAGTGAAAACACTATTAATTACAGGAGCAGGGAAAGGGATAGGTCATGCCACTGCACTTCTTGCAGCAAAACAAGGCCATCAAGTCATTGCGCTATCGCGAAATATTGATGCTTTAAAAGGCATTGAAGGAATAAAACCGTTTGCTGTCGATCTAGCAGAGCCAGAACAAATCAAGAACTTTGTGGCACAATTAGAAGGTGCCCAAATTGACGTTTTGCTCAATAATGCAGGACTGTTAACAAATACACCAGTAGGGGAGAGTGACTTTGCCCTTTATGAGCGTATCTATAAAGTAAATGTCTTTGGCTTAGCAGAACTAACTCGCTTAGTTTTACCGTTAATGACTTCTAATGGTCATATCGTTAATATAAGTAGTATGGGTGGGATTCAAGGAAGTGCTAAATTTCCGGGTTTATCCATCTATAGTAGTAGTAAAGCAGCAGTGATCACCTTGACAGAACTTTGGGCAGAAGAGTTTAAAGAAAGCGGGCCTCGATGTAACGCTTTGGCCCTAGGGGCCGTTCAAACACAGATGTTAGCAGAAGCTTTTCCAGGTTTTGACGCGCCTATAACTGCAGAAGATTTCGCGACTTATGTATTAGATTTCTGTTTGACTGGACAGTTGTATTACAACGGCAAAGTTCTCCAAGTTTCGTCTAGTACCCCCTAAATCATCATGAGCTATAATAACTATATCCCAATAGCGGCTCAAGCAAAAGTAAATGATTTGCTCAAGCATCAAGCTGTTGTCGTGAAGGTGGTTAAAAAGCGTAAAACAAAGCATGGAGACTTCCGCAAGTTACCCTCTGGCAAAACACAAATAACGGTTAACGAAAGTGATAATCCCTATAGGTTTTTGATCACCCTTTTACATGAAATTGCACACCATCTCGCCTTTCAAAAGTTTGGTTATCGCATTGCACCGCATGGAAAAGAATGGAAAAGTACCTTTGGCAATATTACTCAGCCATTTTTAATTCCTTCTGTTTTTCCCGCTCCTTTGTTAGAAGTCTTTGGCAGGCATATGATGAACCCAAAGGCGAGTAGCGATACAGATATCCATTTGGGCTTAGCCCTTAAGCAATATGATCCATACACCCATAAAAAAGCTATCTTTGAATTGCCCATAGCGGCTAAATTTAAATTAGACAACGGCAGGGTTTTTCAAAAAGGGGAAAAACGCAGAAAACGATATGTTTGCAAAGAAGTAAGTTCTGGGAAAGCCTATCTTTTTCAACCTAATGCAGAAGTAGAGCAAATTGAACATTAAATGAAAGAAAACAATCATCATTATGCTTTAATTATGGCCGGCGGAGTAGGAAGTCGATTTTGGCCAACGAGCAAAGCGTCCTTTCCTAAACAATTTCAAGACCTTACTGGTGTAGGAAGAACTTTATTGCAACAAACAATCGATCGCCTAGAAGGAATTGTTCCAGAAGAGAATGTTTATATTCTTACTAATGAAGATTATAAATCTTTAGTTGCACAACAACTGCCCACCTTATCTTCAGACCAAATTATCTGCGAGCCTGTTATGCGAAATACTGCCCCTTGTATTTTATATGCTGCGCAAAAAATTCATCATAAAGATCCCGCTGGGACGATGTTAGTTTTGCCTAGTGATCACTTTATTGATCATTTGACGGCCTATCAAGCAGATGTTCAATTGGCCCTTAAAAGAGCGGCAAGTGGGCAAGAGCTGCTCACCTTTGGGATTCCTCCTAGTTCTCCTCATACAGGATATGGCTATCTAGAGGTTCAAGATAAGACTGCGCAAATAACTTCCATTAGTCAGTTTACAGAAAAGCCTTCATTAGATAAAGCCGAAGCTTTTTTAAGCGCTGGAAATTATTTTTGGAACTCAGGTATGTTTGTGTGGTCTTGTGCGTCCATTTTGAACGCTTTTGCGACACATCAACCCGATATGTTAGCCTTGTTTGAACAGGCTAAGGCTTATTTCGGGACTGTTCAAGAGCGAGCTTTTTTAGCAAAGCAATATCCTAAAGCAGACAATATTTCTATTGACTATGCCATTCTAGAAAGAGCGAGTAATATTGTGATGATTAAGGCTTCTTTTCTTTGGAATGATTTGGGTACTTGGTCTTCTTTACATGAACAATTAGCCAATAAAAGCGACGATAATGTAGCGGTTAAAGCGCATTTGATCACAGATCAAGCTAGTGGAAACATGATCTATTCTTCTAAAGAAAAAATTGTTGTAGTAAAAGGTTTGAAAGACTTTGTTGTGGTAGAAGAAGAAGGGGTTTTATTGATTTATCCTAAAGGAGAAGATCAGTCGGTTAAAGACTTGAGAGCTCAAGCAAAAGATCAATTTGGCGATGAAATTGCCTAATTAGTCACTTTCTTCTAAGTATACCTTACGTACTTTTTTAAACAGTTCTGAAGAGTAAACAAAATTGGTCACGGCTTCGTTATCTGTTTTAAAGATGTCTTTATTCGTGCCTTCCCAGCTTTTGACCCCTTCTTTAAGGAAGATAATTTTTTCTCCAATTTCCATTACAGAATTCATGTCATGGGTATTGATGATGGTGGTGATTTGGTATTCCTGGGTGATTTCTTGGATCAAGTTATCGATTAAAATGGCCGTTTTTGGGTCTAGTCCAGAGTTGGGTTCATCACAAAAAAGATAATTGGGATTCATCACAATGGCTCTTGCAATGGCGACGCGTTTTTTCATTCCCCCAGAAATTTCTGCAGGTAATTTATGGTTTGCGTCAATTAGGTTAACCCTGTTAATGGCAATATTTGCTCGTTCTCTAATCTCGTCTTGTGGGGTTTCTGTAAACATCTGCATAGGGAACATAACGTTTTCTTCTACTGTCATCGAATCAAATAAAGCGCTTCCTTGAAAAACCATTCCCATGTCTTGTCTCAAAAGCGTTTGGGCATTTTCATCCATACTAGAAAAAGGAACATTATTGTAGATAATCTCACCTTCTGTAACTTGATGTAAACCCAGGATGCATTTTAAAAAAACGGTCTTCCCAGAGCCACTTTGCCCAATGATTAGATTGGTTTTTCCTTTTTCAAAACTGGCATCGATACCTTTGAGTACTTCTGTGCCGTCAAATGATTTTCTAATGTTGTTTACTGCTATCATTAGGTCAATAAAAGGTTAGTAACAAAAGAATTCATAACGATGATGGCTACACTAGTCCATACAAAAGAGGTTGTACTTGCTTTTCCTACTCCTAAAGCTCCACCTTTCATATAATAACCGTGATAAGCGGGAATGGTTGCGAGTAGCATGGCAAACAAAAATGTTTTGATAAAGGCATAGGTCACGTGAAAGGGATTGAACTCTAACTGCAATCCTTCGATAAAGTCGGCATGGGCAGAAAAGCCACCTGTGATGCAGGCGACATAGCCGCCAAAGATCCCCAGAAACATTGAAATAACAATGATAAAAGGGTACAAGGTCATGGCGACAATCTTAGGAAAAATAAGGTAGTTGTAAGTGTTAACTCCCATTACTTTCAAAGCATCAATTTGTTCTGTAACTCGCATCGTACCTATAGATGAGGTGATGAACGATCCCACTTTTCCTGCCATAATAACAGAAATGAACGAGGGCGCAAATTCGAGTATAATGGATTGTCTAGTAGCAAATCCTACCAGGTATTTAGGTAATAAGGGATTGTCAGAATTTATCGCGGTTTGTATGGCGACTACTCCTCCTACAAAAAAGGAAATAAAGGCAACAATACCTAATGAGCCTATGATGAGGTCGTCAATTTCGCGAACGATAAGTTTTCTAAGGACTGCTCCTTTGGTGAATTTCCCAAAGGTTCTTTGGAGCATGAGAAAATATCTTCCGATATGTTCAAGCAATTTTATCATGCTTAAAAATACGCAATTTGAAGGACTTATGCCTCGAATATTTTTGGATTCTAAAAAAGGGTTTTAACTAAACCTTGTAAGTGATCGCATTAATGTTCATTCCTGCGCCTACACTTGCAAAAAGGATGATGTCCCCTTTGTTTAACTGGTGTGATTCCAGTTCGTTTTTTAACACTTGGTCATATAGTGTAGGGATGGTGGCAACAGAACTGTTTCCGTGCGTTTGAATATTCATGGGAAGAACGCCTTCTGGAACAGCTGTGCGATACAAACGGTAGAATCTTTTGATGATGGCTTCGTCCATTTTCATGTTAGCTTGATGGATAAAGACTTTCTTTAATTCGCCAATCTCAATACCAGATTTGTCTAAACATGCTTTCATCGCTTGCGGAACGTGAGATAGGGCAAATTCATAGACCTTTCGTCCCTTCATCTTGATGTATTTATTTTTATCACTAGGATCATAAGAACAATCGTAGTAAAGCATATCAATCTCGTTATTTGAGGTATAGGTTACGCTTTTATGTGATAATATACCCGCTTGATCATTAGAGGCTTCAATGATGCTGGCTCCAGCTCCATCGGCAAAAATCATCGAATCGCGATCTACTGGATCAACTACTCTTGAAAGGGTTTCTGCCCCGATGACTAGACATCTTTTTGCAATACCAGCTTTGATAAAAGCATTTGCCTGAATCATTCCTTCTACCCATCCTGGGCAACCAAACAATAGGTCATAAGCCACACAATTAGGATTGACTATACCTAGAATCGTTTTGACTTTAGAGGCAACACTGGGCAAGGGTTCAGATTGTTTAGCATTTGCTGGTGTATCCCCAAAGTTGTGGGCAACGATAATATAATCAATGCTTTCTTTGTCTATACCTGCGTCACTAATGGCTTTTGCTCCTGCTTCTGCCGCTAGATCAGACGAATTGATATTGTCTGGTGCATAACGTCGCTCTTCAATGCCAGTAATGGAAGAGAATTTTTGAATGATTTCTGTGATTTCATTGGGGAAAGGATTCGCCTCCTCATCAAGAAAATTGCTTGTCGCAAAGTCACTGTTTTTCTTGACGATAGTTGGAACTGCTCTTCCGGTACCAGAAATAAAGTTGCTCATTAGATTAGTTTGATCGTATCAAAAATATCACAAGCCTCTCACCGAGCCGCACTGCCAAAAATAGGTCAATGATGTTCAAATGACACTTATTTGGCTTTTATGCTGCTAAATAAAAATGCAAATAACTGATTTTTATTAATTTGAATAAGATTCTACTGATCGGCAACTGCAAATCAAATTACGATCGCCAAAGGCTTCATCAACCCTTCTCACAGAAGGCCAAAATTTATTTTCCTTTACAAATTCTAGCGGATAAAGTGCTTTTTTACGACTGTAGTTGAATCTCCATTCGTCTTCTGTCGCCATGGCTAAAGTATGCGGCGCATTTTTTAGCAAACTATTTTCGTCATGAAAATCTTCTTCAGCTATCTCTGCAGCGATAGAAATCATGGCTTCACAAAAGCGATCAATTTCTGCTATATCTTCACTTTCTGTGGGTTCTATCATCATGGTTCCTGCCACTGGGAAAGAAACAGTAGGGGCATGGAATCCATAATCCATCAAGCGTTTTGCCACATCGACTACCTCAATACCCTTTTCTTTAAATGGGCGCAAGTCAATGATTAACTCATGCGCTGCACGACCATTGTCGCCGGTATACAGTACTGGATATGCGCCGTCAAGTCGTTCTTTGATATAGTTGGCATTTAGTATCGCAATCTCAGTAGCTTTTTGCAAACCACTACTTCCTAGCATTTCGATATAACCATAAGAGATAAGGCAAGCCAAAGCAGAACCCCATGGAGCGGCAGAAATTGCCTCAATAGCGTTATCTCCCCCTGTAGCAACAATGGGATTAGAGGGTAAAAAAGGTGCTAAATGTGCAGCAACACAAATTGGTCCTACTCCTGGTCCACCACCACCGTGCGGAATAGCAAAGGTTTTATGGAGATTAAGGTGGCAAACATCTGCACCAATTGCCGCAGGGCTGGTTAGACCTACCTGGGCGTTCATATTTGCGCCATCCATATACACCTGTCCGCCATTATCGTGAATCAATGCGGTGATGTTTTTAATATTAGATTCAAAAACTCCGTGGGTAGAAGGATAAGTGATCATTAAAGCCGCAAGATTGTCTTTGTTTGCAATCGCTTTTTCTTGGATATCTTCCCAGTCGATATTACCGCGTTCATCTGTTTTTGTAACGACTACCTTCATTCCTGCCATCACTGCAGATGCTGGGTTAGTCCCATGGGCAGAAGCCGGAATTATACACACATTTCTGTGATGATCATTACGCGATTGATGATAGGCTCTAATTACCATTAACCCGGCATATTCTCCTTGCGCGCCAGAGTTGGGTTGTAAAGAGGTAGCTGCGAAGCCAGTCACGATGTTTAATTGATGAGTGAGTTTCTCTAATACTTCTTGATATCCCTTGACTTGGTCTAAGGGAGCAAAAGGGTGTAAGCTATTCCATTGTGGGGAGCTTAAAGGCAGCATTTCGCTTGCAGCATTGAGTTTCATGGTACATGATCCTAATGAAATCATTGAATGATTTAAGGCCAGATCTTTTCGTTCTAATTTTTTAATGTAGCGCATCAAGGCCGACTCAGAATGGTAAGAACTAAAGACAGGATTTGTCATAAAGTTACTTTGGCGTAACTGCGCGCTAGGCAAACGATTTTCATTATTAATGATTACGGCTGCTGTTTTGCCGGTAAACGTTTCAAATACATTGATAAGCGCAGTGAAGTCCTCTTCTGTTGTTGCTTCGTTTAGTGAAATACAGGCCGTTTGATCGTCTGGATAGAATAAATTGATTTCATTATCCAGTGCTATTTTACGCAATTTTACCGCATCGACGTTGATTTGTAAAGTGTCAAAGTAATGGGTGTTGATTTGTTCAATCCCGATACTATCTAGAGCGACTTCAAGTTTTTTTGCTTTTTCATGAATAGTTAAAGCGATACTTTTTAAGCCTTCGGGACCGTGATATACTGCATACATTCCCGCCATGACAGCAAGCAGTACTTGTGCGGTACAAATATTTGAAGTCGCTCGGTCTCTTTTGATGTGTTGTTCTCTTGTTTGGAGTGCCATGCGCAAGGCAGGCTTTCCTTCCATGTCTCTTGTTTGACCGATAATTCGACCAGGGATATTTCTTTTATAAGTTTCTTTTGTGGCAAAATATGCCGCGTGTGGTCCTCCATATCCCAATGGAATACCAAAGCGTTGTGTGGTGCCCACAACGGCATCAACGCCATATTTTCCTGGTGCCTCCAGTAAAGTCAGTGCGAACAAATCTGC
>JBELLO010000023.1:17932-19542 GCA_042096495.1 Candidatus Arcticimaribacter sp. | reverse complement strand
CTGGTGGCGAAGCACAACGCATTCGTTTAGCGACTCAAATCGGCTCTCAATTAGTTGGTGTGTTATATATTCTCGATGAGCCTAGTATTGGTCTGCATCAAAGAGATAACGAGCGATTAATCAATTCACTTACCGCTTTAAGGGATATCGGTAACTCTGTTGTAGTTGTTGAACACGACAAGGATATGATAGAACGCGCAGATTATGTTATTGACCTTGGCCCACATGCCGGGAAAAATGGAGGAGAAATTATATCAAAAGGTAGCCCAAAAGAAATCCTCAGTGATCAATCCCTCACTGCGGACTATTTAACAGGTAAGAAAAGCATTATCATTCCTGAAGAAAGACGAAAAGGCAATGGTAAAACACTGATGCTTAAAGGTTGCAAGGGGAATAATTTAAAAGACGTTGATCTAGAGATCCCGCTGGGCTTGATGATCGGGGTTACCGGGGTTTCGGGAAGCGGAAAATCAACGCTTATTAATGAGACCCTCTACCCTATTCTCAATGCACATTATTACAACGGGGTAAAGAAACCTTTAGCCTATAGTGCGATAAAAGGTTTAGAACACCTCGATAAGGTCGTTGATGTAAATCAAAGCCCCATCGGGCGAACGCCACGTTCCAACCCCGCAACCTATACAGGTGTTTTTAGTGAGATTCGCAGCTTGTTTACGCAAACTCCAGAAGCACAAATAAGAGGATATAAACCGGGTCGTTTTAGTTTTAATGTAACTGGGGGACGCTGTGAAACTTGCATGGGTGGAGGTCTAAAAGTGATTGAAATGAACTTCTTACCAGATGTATATGTCGAATGCGAATCTTGCCACGGGAAACGTTTTAATCGAGAAACTTTAGAGATTAGATACAAAGGGAAATCTATCTCAGATGTATTACAAATGACCATTAATCAAGCGTGTGATTTTTTTGAACCTATCCCAAAAATTTATCGCAAATTAAAAACCCTGCAAGATGTTGGGCTAGGATATATAGCACTTGGTCAATCCTCAACCACCCTATCTGGTGGAGAAGCACAACGCATAAAATTAGCTACAGAGTTGGCTAAAAGAGATACCGGTAATACCCTTTATATTTTAGATGAACCCACTACTGGGCTCCATTTTGAAGACATTCGAGTACTGTTAGAAGTCTTGAATCATCTTACCGATAAAGGGAATACTGTTTTGATTATTGAACACAATCTAGATGTGATTAAGCAGGTAGATTATATTGTAGATATAGGCCCAGAGGGCGGAAAAGGAGGTGGCACCATAGTTGCTCAAGGAATCCCTGAAGCGATACTAGACAACAAAGAAAGTCATACTGCTCACTACCTTAAAAAAGAATTTATCGACTATGAAAACAACCGCAAATAATAACGATACCCCAAAGAGAAAAGACGCCTGGTCTGTTTTCAAGATCATGGGAGAATTAGTCAACGGCTATGAGCAATTAGATGCCATAGGACCCTGTGTGTCAATTTTTGGTTCTGCTAGAACAACCGCTGACTCCCCTTATTATACCCTAGGAGTAGAAATCGCACAGTCTATTGCAGAAAAAGGGTATGGGATCATTACAGGCGGTGGGCCTGGAATTATGGAAGCTGGAAA
>JBELLO010000023.1:14085-17832 GCA_042096495.1 Candidatus Arcticimaribacter sp. | reverse complement strand
CCCATCATTCTTGTTAAAACTGACTACTGGAAAGGGCTGGTGGACTGGTTGCAAGACACGCTCTTAGCACAAGGAATGATTAACGAAGAAAACTTAAGTTTAATTCAACTGGTAGACACAAAAGAAGAGGTTCTTGAACTTTTAGAAGAGTTTTATCACAACGAAGAATAAAAGCGTGCACTAAACGATGATCAATCTCAGGCTACTTTCGTTTATTGCAATGATGCTGTGCTTCTCCTTTCAAGCATGGGCACAAGACTCCCCTTATTACAATATCAAAGCAAGCCTGGACCCGCTTGAGAATCAGATTAAGGTAATTCAAAAAATCAGCTATACGCATCAAAAAGATTTCGCAACAAATGCGATTTATCTCAACGACTGGAATAACGCCTATAGTTCTACAGAAAGCCCATTAGCAAAACGCCTAGTAGAAGAATACAACCGCAGCTTCTATCTCTCTGGAAAGTCAAAACGAGGCGCTACAATTATTGATCAAATATGGGTTGATGGTGAAATCACAGCATGGGAAAGAGAGGAAGATCAAATCGATGCAGTAAAAATTAATTTGCCAAAAGAAATCGCCAAAGGGGAACAATTAAAGATCAAGATCAATTACACTTTAAAACTACCTGATGCAAAGTTCACCGGTTATGGTATCACGGACAAAGAACATTATTTTCTGGAGAATATTTTCTTAACAATTGCATGGCAAAACGAGCAAGGATGGGCTCCCATCAGTCATTTAGACCTAGAGGATGTGCCTAATAGCAAAGGGAATTACACCCTAGCGTTTTCCTTGCCAAAACACCTAAAACTACAATCTAATCTCGTTAGGTTTAAAACAGCTAACACAGCCGAAACAACGACCTATTCTTTTCAAAATAAAGATAAAAAACAGCTCTTATTTCAAATTGGAAAAGAAGAAGCATACACTGCCATCAGTTTTGATGGAAAAGAAGTGTACTCTAATCTAGACACAAATGGCTTAAGCGAAGCAGGAAGTCGATATAGCCTCAAGAAAATCGATAGCTTTTTAACAAATTCGCTAGGGGCTTACCCTCACGAACGCATTTTACTTTCGCAACAAAAATATGAAAAGCGCCCTTTTTATGGTTTGACACTAGTTCCGGGGTTTTTAAAGCCTTTCCCCCCGCAATTTGAGTTTGAAATTAAAGCTTTAAACACTTATTTACATCACTATTTGAATGAACTCCTCCCCTTACATCCTCGAGAAGACTATTGGTTGATAGGAGGTTTGCACACCTACTTAATGATGCGTTATGTTCTCGAATATTATCCCGATAAAAAGCTGCTAGGCTTAGTGTTACGTCAGCCTATCGCACAGTTTTTACTTAGAAAATACAACTTTAAGGATTTAAATTTTGAAGATACCTTTATCGAATACCACGAATTCGTTTTAAGAAGAAATCTACAACAAGCATTAACTACACCAAAGGATGAATTGATCAAATTCAACGAACAAATAGGCGCCCCTAGTCAAATGGGTATATTAATCAATTATGCCTTAGCGTTTAGTGATAAACCTATTGCTGACTTTATTGATGCACTAAAATCGAATCTGTATAGCGGGCAAAGTTTACAAGCGTTCTTCTTTGCCTTTTTTGAACCAGAAGGGAGCACTTTTTTAAGCACCTATGCCCAGGGCAGAAAAGCCATCGATTTACGTTTTAAAAGCATTGAGGAAGAAAAGGATACAATTCGCTTTAGCGTTGAAGAAAAAAGCAATCTACGCCCCCCCTTTTCAATTGGATTAGTCAAGAATGACAGCCTGATTAAGCAGTATCCATTTGCGGCAAGTCAAATCAATCAATCTTTGAGTATTTTAAAAGAAGACGCAGACTATCTTGTGTTAAATCCTCAAACAAAATTACCCGAGTTCAACCCGCGTAATAACTGGAAGAGACTAAATGCCTTAGGCATTAAACCCTTGCGTTTTACCTTTGTAAAAGACCTTGAAAACCCAAAATTCAATCAAGTGTTTTATAACCCACGGGTAGACTTTAATGTTTATGACGGTTTATCCTTTGGCGTTAGACTCAATAATAAAACCATCAAGTCTAGACCTTTTGTTTTTACCCTAGAACCCTTTTATGCTTCTAAAGAGAAGACACTGGTGGGAAGCTTCGCGACTTCTTATTCTCGCTTTAATAGCCAAAGTGATTTCTATCTGAGTAAAATAAATTTTGCCGGCTCTAGTTTTCATTATGACAGCAACCTTAGGTACAGCAGCTTATTTACATCCATTAATATTTTTAAAAGAAACCGAAATCTAAGGGACAATAAAAAACAATTATTTAATCTTTTCTGGCAATATGTCGATCGCGATGAAAACGAAAATGCCGTAGAAAACCCTAACTATAGTATCACAGGTTTAAATTATATTTTCTCCAATAAAGGCGCCTTAGATTATTTCACCCTCAATGCTGGATTTGAAGCAAGTGAACAGTTTGGGAAATTTAATTTTACGACAGAATACCGCCATCTAATGCGAAGTGGTAGACAAGTTTCATTTCGGCTATTCGCCGGAAAATTTTTGTGGCGCAATAATCTGACTACTAACTTCTTCGATTATGCCTTAGACCGTCCTACAGATTATTTATTTCAATACAACTTTATCGGAAGGTCAGAAACCACAGGAATTTACAGTCAGCAGTTTATCCCGGCAGAAGGTGGGTTTAAATCCAGGTTTGATCGTCCCTACTCAGATGATTTTTTATTGACCCTTAACACCAGTATTGGCCTTTGGAAATGGATTGAAGCCTATGGAGATTTAGGTTATATCAATCAAAAAGAACAGCGGTCGCGACTTTTATTTGACACGGGATTGCGGTTAAACTTAGTCCCCGATTTTCTAGAAATCTATTTCCCTATCTACAATTCAAAAGGATTACAAGCGCAAGGACCTGATTATCAGCAAAAAATTCGCTATGTAATTACTTTTGACCCCAGAACTTTGACCCAATTGTTTTCGCGTAAATGGTTTTAGAGAGGGATTGAGCAGGCTCATTTTCCTGATATTGGGTTAATTTTTGTAAATTTGCACAACGCAAAAATTACTATGCCCAAGACAAACGATATTGCGCTTCCATCTCTCTCTTTTGATTCTTTTAAAGAGCAATTGCTCACAGACTACAGGATAATTGTCCTAAGCAGAGAATGCAGTCTTCTAGGTAGAAAAGAAGTTTTAACAGGAAAAGCAAAGTTTGGGATTTTTGGGGATGGAAAGGAACTTCCACAACTTGTGTTAAGTCGTTTTTTTAAGAAAGGTGACTTTAGATCTGGGTATTATCGAGATCAAACCATTTTAATGGCCCATGATTTATTAAGTCCAAAACAATTATTTGCAGCCCTATATGCGCATCCAGATTTAAAAGAAGAACCCATGTCTGGAGGAAGACAAATGGGTGCTCACTTTGTCACGCCTAGTCACGACAAAGAGGGAAACTGGTTAGATTTAACTCAGCAATACAACCACAGTTCTGATATCTCCCCTACTGCGGGACAAATACCGCGTTCGATTGGTTTGGCGCAAGCCTCAAAAGTATACCGCGCTTTAGGAATTCCAGAAGGGCGCAATTTTTCTAATAATGGAAACGAGATAGCCTGGGGAACCATAGGAAACGCCTCTACCAGTGAAGGACTGTTTTTAGAGGCTATGAATGCCGCCGGAGTCCTTCAAATTCCATTGGTAATGAGCGTTTGGGACGATGGATATGGCATTTCTGT
>JBELLO010000023.1:0-13985 GCA_042096495.1 Candidatus Arcticimaribacter sp. | reverse complement strand
GTACTGCCTCAAGACACAACACCCCGCTTAAAGACAAACTTGCACAGTGGATAGATGATTTAACAACTCGCTTAAATCCTAAGATGCATTCTCATCTTTACAGCGAATCTAACTATCAATTAAAAAATATCGCTCCCATCCCCCCACAATATGCCGATGAAGTGCAAATGGTGGATGGCCGAATTATCATTAGAGATAATTTTAAAGCGCTTTTTGAGGCACGCCAAAATGTTCTTCTTTTTGGCGAAGATGTAGGAAAAATCGGAGATGTCAATCAAGGCGCCGAAGGTTTACAAGCACAATTTGGGGAAACCCGTGTCTTTGATACTGGAATTAGAGAAGCCACTATTATAGGACAAGGTATTGGGATGGCTTTAAGGGGTTTACGCCCTATCGCCGAGATTCAATACCTGGATTATGTGCTATACTGTTTACACACTTTAAGCGACGATCTAGCTTCTTATCTTTACAGAACAGTAGGGCAACAAGCCGTACCGCTAATTATTCGCACCCGTGGACATCGTCTAGAAGGGATATGGCATAGTGGATCTCCCATGGGTGGTTTAATCCATCTACTTAGAGGAGTAAATCTTTTGGTTCCCAGAAACATGACGCAAGCTGCTGGTTTCTACAATACTTTACTCGAAGGAGACGAACCCGCTATAGTTGTTGAATCCCTGAATGGATACCGTCTAAAAGAAAACCTCCCGACAAATTTAGGAAGTTATCGAATCCCGGTTGGAAAAATAGAACGCCTTAAAAAGGGAGACGATATTACACTTGTCTCTTATGGCTCAACCCTTAGACTAGTTGAAGAAGCCGCTAAAGAACTCTTACAATATGATATCGATGCAGAGGTGATTGACATACAATCCCTACTCCCCTTTGACACCGCTCATGAAATTAGAGAAAGTGTGGCAAAAACAAACCGTTTATTAATTATCGACGAAGATGTACCCGGGGGAGCAACTGGTTTTATTTTGCAGCAATTACTTGACGAGCAAAACATCTTCCCATTACTAGACAGTGCACCACAAACCTTAAGTGCTCAAGCCCACCGTCCTGCTTATGGAAGTGACGGTGACTATTTCTCTAAGCCTTCTTTAGATGATATAGTCGAAAAGGTCTACCGTATTATGCAAGAGTCAAACCCGAGTAATTACCCTTAAACGGAAACAATTTTTAAAATCATTTCCTTCATTAATTCTTCCAGGGGCATATTATGTGCTCCCAGGCCTTTGCTTTTCAAATCATAGGTTTTAAGTACGTTTAAAACTTTCCCCGTTTGTCGCATATTGTACTTTTTTGCCGCAAGGTGATAGTCATCGAGAAAAAAAGGAGGTACTCCTAATACTTTGGTAGCCTCAGAAGGGCTATTCAAGCCGTGAAACATAAACAACTTTTGGAAGAAATTAAACAGCACGCCTATGGTTAAAGGTAGTGGGTGTTGTGAGGGATTTCCCGCCATATGCTTAACAATGCGAAAAGACATTTCAAGTTTACGCATCCCTAAAGCCTTTTGTAACTCAAAACTATTAAAATCTTTGCTGTAGCCTATAAAAGCTTCAATATGTTCTGGGGTAACGGTTGTTCCACTTGGAAGGTTGTGGGTCAATTTCTCTAATTCTTTGTCTACCTTTCCTAGATTACTACCTAAAAAAGCAACTAACATCGCCAGTGCTTGTGGATGAAATTGAAAACCATATCGTTGCCCTCTTTTATCGATCCATGGACCAATTTGATTATCGTACAAGGGCTTAGTTTCTAGTACAACGCCATTAGTCGCTATGTTTTTAAGCACTTTTTTGCGTTTATCCACCTTTTTGTGCTTGTAGCATAAAACTAAGACAGTTTGCGGCTGGGGTGCAGCACAATAAGTAGCTAATTTATCAAAAGTTTTATCGAGGTACTGTGCTTCTTTGACTAAGATTAATTGTTGCTGACCCAGCATAGGAAAACGCTTTGCAGCTTCTACAATTTGTTCAACAGAGGTCTCTTTGCCATAAAAAACGCTCAAATCAAAATCTCTCGCACTTTCATCTACCACGCTTTTGTCTAAGGCCGCAGTAATTTCATCAATAAAAAAAGGTTCTGTCCCCATCAATAAATAAATAGGAGCAAACTTTTTCTGTGCAATCGAAGAGAGTATCTGTTGTGTTTCTTTCAATGAGAAAATTTTGTCACATTTGCAGTATGGAACAACTCAATTTTAAGCATTATCCCTTTACCCTCAAAAATAGAGAAAATAAGCGATACATATTTGATGTTGTTCGCAAAAAAGACATTTTGCTTACGCCAGAAGAATGGGTAAGACAACATTGTATTCATTACTTGCTTCATGAGAAGAAATTCCCCATTAGTTTAATCAATGTTGAGAAAAAAATTAAGGTCTATCAGCGCGAAAAGCGCTATGATATTATTGTCTTTACACCCCATGGAAAAGTGACTTTATTAGTAGAATGCAAAGCGCCTAACATTCCTATAAATCAAGATGTATTTGATCAAATCGCACGGTATAACCTTAGCGTAGACAGTCAATATTTGATGGTAACAAACGGACTAACCCATGTTTTTTGTCAAATGGACTATCAAGCACAAACCTATCATTTTTTACAAGACCTCCCCTCTTATACCCCACTACAATGAAAATAGCTGTTGTCATTTTAAACTGGAACGGGCGTTCGTTAATGGAACAATTTCTTCCGTCCTTGATACAAAACTCGCAAGGTGCAGACCTTTATGTAATCGATAATGCTTCTACAGATGATTCTTGTGCGTTTTTAAGTCAGCAGTACCCACAAATCAATCAAATTGTTTTAGACGATAATTATGGCTTCGCCAAAGGGTATAATCTAGGCCTTAAATCAATAGACGCTGAACTTTTCTGCTTACTTAATAACGATGTAGCCGTTAGCGAAAACTGGTTAATCCCCATAAAAGAAGCCTTTAAAGAGAAGGAACTGTCCATCGCCCAACCCTTGATATTGCAACACAAACAGCCAGCGCTGTTTGAATACGCTGGGGCAGCAGGTGGATTTATCGACCGCTATGGCTTTCCCTATTGTCGCGGGAGAATCTTTGACACCCTAGAAGAAAACAAGGGGCAATACAAAACGGCTCATTGCTTCTGGGCGACAGGAGCGTGTTTGTTTATTCGTCGCAGTGTGTGGGAAGAACTAGAGGGCTTTGATGAAGACTTTTTTATGCATCAAGAAGAGATTGATCTCTGCTGGAGAGCTTTTAACAAGGGGCATACAACAAAATGTATCACCACTACAAAAGTTTATCATTTGGGCGCAGCCTCCTTAAAACCTTCCCCGCAAAAAACCTTTTACAACCATAGAAATTCTTTGTGGATGCTTTTAAAAAATGTCCCAAAGGCGCAGCTCTTTAGCGTGATTTTTGGGCGATTAATCTTAGATGGTGTCGCCGCAGTTCGCTACTTATTAGGGGGTCAGGCCTTGTCTTTTTTAATGGTCATTAAAGCACATTTTGCTGTTTATGCTACTTTGTTGAAGACACTTTCAAAAAGGGAAGAAAACATAAAAACCAAGCCATATTTTCGTCATAAAAACCTGCCATGGCGTTATTTTATCTTAAGAAAAAACAAATTTTCAGATTTGTAGCGGTTATCTTTTGAAAATCTTTTAATTTTAGGGTATAAAACAACACCATATCATGAAAAAAACTGCATTCCTATTTGCCCTTTGTGGCACTTTTCTGGTTTCTTGTGTATCCTCTAAAAAATACAGCGAATTAGAAGCCCTTCAAAAAAGTACCAATGATTTATTAAATTCTGCAACAGTAAAACTCAACACCTGTGATGAGGAAAAAGCGACTGCTTTAGCTAATGTGGCTGCACTTGAAGAACAAATTAGCTTTTTAAAGGCTAATAATCAAGACCTAATCAACAACCTCGGTGACTTGACGACCCTTTCTCAAAAAGGAGCAGAAAACCTTGAAAAATCTTTAGAAAGCTTAAAAGAAAAAGATACCAGAATCAAGAGTTTACGTGATGCTGTAACCAGAAAAGATTCTGTTACACTAGCCCTAGTTACAAGTCTAAAAGGTGTGTTAGGAAATATCGCTGACGAAGACATTGAAATCAATGTAGAAAAAGGAGTGGTTTATGTTTCTATCTCTGATAAATTATTATTTAGAAGCGGAAGCTTTGCTGTAAACAAAGCCGCTAAAGATGTTCTAGGAAAAGTGGCAAAAGTAATCAACGACAAGCCAGAACTTGAATTTATGGTAGAAGGTCACACAGACAACGTGCCAATCAAAGTAGAAGGTACCCAAGACAACTGGGATTTATCTGTTAGAAGAGCGACTGCAATTGTTCGTATTCTTCAAAATGACTTCGGGGTTGCCCCAGAGCGTATGACTGCTGCTGGTCGAGGTGAGTATATCCCTGTTGCAGATAATGATTCTTCTACTGGAAGAGCAAAAAACAGAAGAACACGCATCGTTGTATTACCTAAATTAGATCAATTCTATGATTTAATTAACAAGGGAATGGAGCAAGCTGCATCGAACTAAATAGAAAACCTTAATCTATTATTAAACGCTTCCCTTTGGGAGGCGTTTTTTTTTAGATAAAATCAATCTCGCCCTTTCCCTCTCTAATAACAGTAAAAGGTGTAGTGGTCAAATCAACCACACTAGAAGGGATGTTCCCACATGCACCTGCGTCGATCAAGAGATCAACTTTCCCATCCCAGGCAGATAGAATTTCATCTGGATTTGAGGTGTATACCTTAATCGCATCTTTATCGTGAAGAGAAGATGTCAACAAAGGTGCGTCTAAATGTGCCAAAAGCGCCTTTAAAACAGGATGATCAGAAATTCTCACCCCGATGGTTTTGCGCTTTTGAAAAGGTTTTGGCAATTTATTAATGGCCTCCATAACAAAAGCAAAAGGACCTGGGAGTGTACTTTTTAACAGCCTAAATACCGTTGCGTCAAATGGCTTTACAAAGTTTGACAATTCACTGATATCCTTAAAAAGAAAACTCAGCGGAGCTTTTTCAAGTTTAATGTCCTTAAGTCGTGCTAACTTTTCTAAGGCGACGGGATTATCGCTAAGACAACCTAAGGCATAGACTGTATCAGTAGGATAAATCATCAAAGCACCCTTTTTTAAAGCTGCAGCAATTTTCGCTAAATCTCTTTCGTTAGGCGAAGAGGAATAAAGGGTATACAGCTGTGTTTTCATGAGAGTATTTTGAGTTTGGCAAAGCGCAGTAAAAGCTTCTTCTCTCCTACTCCAGAGAATTTAATGGTAGCTTTTTTATCATTGCCTTTTCCCTCGACTTGTATCACTACTCCTTTTCCAAAACGCTGATGTTCTACTTTTGTTCCAGAGGGCAGTTCAATCAATTCTTCTTTTGGGCTTGTTTCGACCTTAGTATCTTGTAGTTTTTTCAACTTTTTAAGCTGTGAAGGATTGGGAGTTGTATTTGGTTTACCATCCCATGACTTGGGTACTTGTGACGCTACTTTTGTGGGTTTGTGATCCCCAAAAATTGAAGTATTGACAAGCGGTTTGTATTCATAATTAGACGTCGGAATTTGATAATCGAGAAACTGCTCATCAATCTCCTCTATAAAGCGGCTAGGTTCTGCATCATTTAATTTTCCCCAGCGATAACGCGATTGTGTATAGGATAAAAAAGCGCGTTTTTCTGCGCGGGTCAATGCGACATAAAACAAACGGCGCTCTTCTTCTAATCCACTGCGGGAATCTAGGTTCATCGCAGAAGGGAAAAGATCTTCTTCCATTCCCACAATATAGACGTAGGGAAATTCTAATCCTTTTGCCAGGTGAATGGTCATTAATGCCACTTGCGGCGTATCATCATCGGCATTTTCATTGTCAAAATCAGTGGCCAAAGCAACATCCTCGAGAAACTCTGTTAAGGCTCCTGTTGCATCTGCAAGTTCTTCTTGCCCTTCGGTGAAATCTTTGATCCCGTTTAAGAGTTCTTCGATGTTTTCAATCTTACTGATCCCCTCTGGGGTGCCGTCTTTTTTGAGGTCAACAACGATACGTGTTCTCTTCGTTACTTCGTCTGCGACTTCAAAAGCATTGGCATTTTCGTTAAAGACCTGTAGACTTTTAATTAGGGTAACAAAATTAGAAAGTTTTTGTGCAGTTCCAGCATTTACTCCAATCTTTAATTCTAAAGCACGCTCTGCTACTTCAAAAATGGACAAACTGTGTTGTTTTGCACCTACGACTAATTTATCAACGGTGGTTTGCCCTATTCCTCTAGCGGGATAGTTAATTACCCGTTTTAAACTCTCTTCATCCTTTGGGTTAACCAGTACCCTTAAATAGGCCAATACATCTTTAATCTCTTTGCGTTGATAGAAAGATAAGCCCCCATAAATGCGATACGGGATATTGCGTTTACGCAAGGCGTCTTCCATGGCACGGGACTGTGCATTGGTACGATATAAGATGGCAAATTCACTGTAATTTAATTGCTCTCTAAGGTTGAAATCATAAATGCTTCCCGCAACATGTCGGCCTTCATCTGCATCTGTAGGACAACGTTGCACTTTAATTTTTGCGCCAGTATCATTTGCCGTCCATACCTTCTTGTCCAGCTTGGTTTGATTGTGGTTAATGATCGAATTAGCGGCATTAACAATATTCTGAGTGGAACGATAGTTTTGTTCTAGGCGGTACATAGCGACATTGTCATAATCCTTTTGGAAATTGAGAATGTTATTAATATTCGCTCCGCGGAAAGCATAAATACTCTGGGCATCGTCTCCTACCACGCAAATGTTTTGAAACTTGTCAGATAGGGCACGAACAATCAAGTATTGTGAGTGGTTTGTATCTTGGTACTCATCAACAAGGATATAACGAAAACGATCTTGATATTTCGCTAACACATCTGGAAAGCGATTTAATAATTCGTTTGTTCTCAGCAATAAATCATCAAAATCCATGGCGCCAGCTTTAAAACAGCGGTCGACATATTCGGCATAGATTTCCCCCATTTTAGGGCGATGTGCCATCGCATCTGCTTCCTGTAGGTCAGGATCATTATAGTAGGCTCTTACCGTGATCAAACTATTTTTAAAAGAAGATATTCTACTTCTAATTTGCTTGGTTTTATATTGATCTTTATTGAGTCCCATTTCTTTGATAATCGAACTCAACAAACGGTCGCTATCCTGGGTATCATAAATGGTAAAATTAGATGGATAGCCTAGCTTGTCTGCTTCAGCGCGTAAAATGCGGGCAAAAATGGAGTGAAAAGTCCCCATCCATAAATTCTTTGCCTCACTCTCTCCGACCAGTTCAGCGATTCTACCCTTCATTTCCCGGGCGGCCTTATTGGTAAAAGTAAGGGCTAAAATCGAAAAGGAATCTACCCCCTGCGACATCAAGTAAGCAATGCGATAAGTTAAGACACGGGTCTTTCCAGAACCCGCACCAGCAATAACGATTAGCGGTCCATCTTTGTGCAATGTTGGCCCGCGCTGGGCATCGTTTAATGCATTTAAATTGGCGGTTAATTGATCTTTCATAAGCAGTCTAAAAGTAGGGGAATTAATAAATTTTTTAAGCATTTTTACCGCTTAATTATAAACATTGTATCTTCACAACTTTAGTAATATCCTAATATGAGAAATCAACTATTTATCCCCCTACTGCTGTGCTTTAGTTTTAGTGCTATAGCACAAGATATCCCTGGAGAGTTAACCCAAAAGGTTATTCAATGGCGACACGAAATCCATCAAAATCCAGAACTCTCTAACAGAGAATTTAAAACAGCCGATAAGGTAGCCAATCACTTACGCTCCTTAGGTATTGAAGTTCAAACCGGAGTTGCACATACTGGAGTCATTGGGCTTTTAAAAGGAAAACGTCCTGGAAAAGTATTAGCCCTTAGAGCTGATATGGATGGATTACCGGTCAAAGAAGACAATGATCTTCCGTATAAATCAAATGTTGTTGGAGAATTTGGTGGACAAAAAACGGGTGTAATGCACGCTTGTGGTCACGATACACATGTTGCTATTTTAATGGGAGTAGCAGAATATCTGGCGAAGAACAATGATTTTGCAGGAAGCGTAAAATTCATTTTTCAACCTGCCGAAGAAGGCCCACCACCGGGAGAAAAAGGTGGAGCGCGTTTAATGGTAGAAGAAGGTGCATTAGAGAATCCAAAAGTAGATGCCATCTATGGATTGCATATCAACTCTGCGACTCCTGTGGGCGAAGTGCGCTATAAATCCAAAGGGATTATGGCCGCTGCACAACGCTTTGTGATTGATGTCAAAGGGAAGCAAGCCCATGGCTCTGCGCCGTGGATGAGTGTTGATCCTATTTTAATCAGTGCGCAAATCATCAACGGGATTCAAACCATTATCAGCCGTAATTCAGAATTAACAAAAGAAGGTGCTGTAATCTCTGTAGGTTCTATCCACGCAGGAATTCGTTTTAATATTATTCCAGAAAGCGCACAAATGATCGGAACCATTCGCACCCTAGATGAAGGCATGAAACAAAACATCATCAAGCGAATGCATGAAATGGTACCGCAGATTGCAGCTGCTTATGGCGGAACTGCAGAAGTAAGTATAAAAGAATCTGCGGCATTAACGTATAACGATCCAGCCTTGACCCAAGTCGCGGTTAAAAGTCTTGAAAAAGCGTTAGGGAAAGAAAATGTTCAACTAATGCAGGCCGTTACTGGAGCAGAAGACTTTTCTGCATTCCAAGAAAAAGTTCCTGGTTTTTACTTCTTTTTAGGCGGACTTAAAGCGGGGGACAAACCAGAAAACGCTCCTTCTCATCACACCCCAGAATTTGTAGTAGATGACAGCGGGCTAGTCCATGGTGTTAAAGCAATGGTTCAATTGAGCCTAGACTATTTACAATAAACTTTGCTGGGCGTGATCCCAACCTTCTTGCCACCACTTCTCCATTTCGTCTTTGTTAAAGACAAGAGAATTGGTGGTAAGTACTTTTGGGGTGTAAAACACCCTTAGCTTAACGCCTTTTTCTTTGGCCATTAAATGGCCTACTTTAATATTGTCATTCACAATTTGATCCCCCATAAAATCAAGGGTTGAAAGCACAAGATCAAAGGCATTTCTAGAGCGCATGCGATTAAGTTGCTGCACTTCTGTATTGAGCATAATCGCATCAATTTCTGTCGCTCCACGCTTGATTGCCTCTTCGATTGCAATGATACACCCAAAGCCACCATCGGCATATTCGTGGCGATTCTTGATCACTAAACTCATAAATGGCAGATAGTTACAAGAAATCCATATCCAGTCTAAAAAGTCTTCATAAGTACAATCAGATAAAGCCTTGTATTCAATTTCGTTCAATGTGAAATTTGACACACAAACAACTACCTCTTTATGGCTGGATTTAATCTGATTAAAAATTTGAGGGGAAATACTATTCGCAAGTAGCTTCCTAAGGTTTTTACTTTCTCCAAAGGTCTTTCTCCCACGAAAAAAGTTCTTGACCACATTAAAGTGATTGATTTTGATTTTAGCGATCTTCCCCTTCCGTTTCATGATAAAAGGACTATTGGAAAAAATACTTTCTTGGGTCACATGGGTAAAGGCGTGTTTGATGGCGTTAATTTCGTTAGCTGCCAGGTGGGATACCAAAAGACTTCCGGTAGAGGTTCCCATAAAGAGATCATAGTTTTGTCTGGCTTCTTCAATCAAATACTGGGCTAAACCGCCAGCAAAGGCGCCTTTACTTCCCCCTCCAGATATGACTAGGGCTTTTTTCATTCGTTCAACTTGGATTTAAAGGAAAGTTACTCGAATTTTATAGAAATAAAAAGTCGAATTTAGCACAAAAGTCAATTTCTGCTCCATTTATGGATCCATTACAAACTTCTATCGAATATTTAAAAGGCATCGGCCCTAATCGCGCTGCTTTATTGAGAGAAGAATTGGGGATTCGCACTTATCAAGATTTGTTGCACTTTTTCCCAAATCGCTATATTGATCGATCGCGCTTTTATGGGATTAATCAGCTGCCACAAAACAATGCAGAAGTTCAAATAAAAGGCGAAATCATCCAAATTAAAACTGTGCCACAAAAACGAGGGAAACGTTTGGTCGCAGTATTTTCAGATGGGAGTTCCCAGATGGAGTTAGTTTGGTTTCGCGGGCACAAATGGATACAAGAACAGTTAAAACTCAACACGCCCTATGTGGCTTTTGGGCGACTTTCATGGTATGGTAGTAAGGCGAATATGCCCCACCCAGAATTGACCTTGGAAGAAGAATATGAAGCCAGCAATATAGGCGCCCTCCATCCGGTCTATCCTTCGACTGAAAAGTTGATCAATAAAGGGGTCACCCAACGCATCATGAAGCAAATGATGATCAATCTTTTTGGATTAATTGGAAACCAATTCAAAGAGAATCTCCCCGATTTTATGCTAGAAGAACTCAAGCTAATCTCGCGAAAAGAAGCCATTATCAATGCCCATTTTCCAAGCAATACTGCTGCATTGACGCAGGCACAACGCAGGCTAAAGTTTGAGGAACTCTTTTATATACAGCTGCAACTCATTCAAAAAAATCGTTTGCAAAAGCAAAAAATAAAAGGCTATATCTTCTCTCAGGTAGGCGAAGCCTTTAACACCTATTTTAAAGCGCATCTCCCCTTTCAATTGACCGGGGCACAACAACGGGTGGTCAAAGAGATTCGCCAAGATATGGGAACAGGAAAGCAAATGAATCGCCTGCTGCAAGGTGATGTAGGCTCTGGGAAAACCATCGTTGCTTTGTTGAGTATGCTGATCGCAAAAGACAACGCCTTTCAAAGCTGCTTAATGGCTCCTACCGAAATTCTCGCCATTCAGCACTATCAATCGATCAAAGAAGCGCTGGGGAAAATGTCTTTAAAAGTAGCTCTACTCACAGGCTCGATCAAAGGGGCAGAACGAAAAAATATTTATGAGGCTTTAGCCGAAGGGAGCATCGACTTCTTAATCGGGACCCATGCCCTAATTGAAGATAAGGTTCAATTCAAGAATCTAGGGCTGGCAATTATTGACGAACAGCATCGCTTTGGCGTAGCCCAAAGAGCAAAACTGTGGCGCAAAAATGACCTCCCTCCACATGTTTTAGTCATGACCGCTACCCCTATCCCTAGAACCCTTGCCATGAGTGTTTATGGGGATTTAGACATTTCTGTGATTGACGAACTCCCGCCAGGCAGAAAAGAAATTAAAACCGTTTTAAGAACAGATGCTAACCGTCTCAATGTCTTTCGATTTATTCAAGATGAAATCGCAAAAGGACGTCAAATCTATGTGGTTTATCCTTTAATTCAAGAGTCTGAAAAAATGGATTATAAAGACTTGATGGATGGTTATGAAAGTATAGCGCGATCATTTCCCCTGCCCGACTATCGCATTAGCATAGTCCATGGGCAAATGAAAGCGGAAGATAAAGAGTATGAAATGCAGCGTTTTGTAGAAGGGAAAACCCAAATCATGGTCGCGACGACAGTGATTGAAGTGGGGGTCAATGTCCCCAATGCCTCGGTGATGATTATCGAAAGTGCAGAGCGTTTTGGGCTATCACAATTACATCAATTACGAGGCCGAGTGGGACGCGGTGCAGATCAAAGTTACTGTATTCTAATGTCGGGTAAAAAGCGTTCACAAGAAGCCCAAACCCGCTTGCAAACCATGGTCCAAACCAATGACGGCTTTGAAATCGCTGAAGTTGACTTACGCCTTCGTGGCCCCGGAAACTTAATGGGAACACAGCAAAGTGGGGTGCTACAACTCAAAATAGCCGACTTATTGAAGGATCAAGAGATCCTAAAAACCGCCCGCTTTTATGCCAGAGAAATGGTGGAAAGCGATCCAGAACTCATTGCAGATAAACACCAAAGGGTGCGGCAAACTTATGCTAAAATAAGTGCACATAAAAACATCTGGAATTACATTAGCTAGGGCTATCATTTTGCCTTTTGGTTACTTATATTTGTAGCTAAATTTTATGTATGAAGATTTCCTATAACTGGATGCAACAATTTATCCAAGCAGAACTCCCGCTAGAAGAACAACTAGACTTATTGACCGATCTAGGTCTTGAAGTAGAAGGCAATAGCTTGTTTGAATCCATCCCAGGAAGTTTAGCCGGTGTCGTTGTAGGAGAAGTATTGACCTGCGAACAACACCCTAACGCAGACCGTTTAAGGGTGACTACAGTCAATATAGGGCAAGAAGAACCCGTACAAATTGTTTGTGGCGCCCCTAATGTTGCAGCAGGACAAAAAGTCCCTGTAGCGACCATAGGAACAGAATTATATACGCCAGAGGGAGAAGCCTGGACCATCAAAAAAGGAAAAATAAGAGGAGAAGCAAGTCATGGAATGATTTGTGCCGAGGATGAATTAGGCTTAGGACAAAGTCATGACGGGATCATGGTCCTAGATAAAGAACTTGTGCCAGGTACCCCCTGTGCAAGTATCTTCCCGATTGAAAAAGATCAAACCATAGAAATAGGCCTTACCCCTAACCGTTCAGACGCGATGAGTCATATGGGCGTTGCTAGGGATTTAAAAGCGGGCTGTATTCAAAGAAATATTCCCTACAGCTGGAATTTCCCTAATACCAATGCTTTTAAAGTAGACAACACCTCTCTCCCTATTGATGTTATTGTAGAGGCACCTAAAATGGCGCCTAATTACAGCGGAATTACCCTTTCGGGATTGACGGTAAAAGAATCGCCTAGCTGGTTACAAAACCGCCTTAAAGCCATTGGTTTAAGTCCCATTAACAATATAGTCGATGTGACGAATTATATCTTGCATGAATTAGGGCAACCTTTACACGCCTTTGATGCAGATAAAATCAAAGGAAAAGTTTTGGTCAAGACCTTAGCAAAAGATACACCCTTTACTACCCTTGACGGAGTAGAACGCAAATTACACGAAGAAGATTTAATGATTTGTGACGAAGAGAAACCCATGTGTATCGCAGGGGTTTTTGGTGGCTTAGATTCAGGTGTGACCAAAGACACCAAACGCATCTTTTTAGAATGCGCTTATTTTGACGCCGTAAGTGTGCGTAAAACCGCAAAAAGACATGGTCTAAATACCGATGCGTCCTTCCGTTATGAAAGAGGAATCGATCCAGAAATTGGTGAATTTGCGCTCAAACGCGCTGCCTTACTAATACAAGAACTAGCTGGCGGAGAAATCACTAGTGATATCGTAACCGTTAAGCAGCCGCTTGAAGAAAAGGTTTCGCTTTTTATTCAATATGAAAAAATCACCAAGGTTTTAGGGCAAGAAATCCCTAAGAATGAGTTGATCAATATTCTTAATGCACTTGAAATTGAGGTCATTAACGTTACCGAAGAGGGCTTTTCAATGAACATCCCACGCTATCGTGTTGATGTTACAAGAACCGCAGATGTGATCGAAGAAATCTTGCGTATCTATGGGTATAACAATATTGAGAGTGTCAATACCATGAAGACCTTTTACCCTGATTTCAACCTAAAGACCCCTTATGTCTTAGAGCAAAATATTGCCAAAAAGTTAGTGGGCTTTGGTTTTCAAGAAGTGATGAATAATTCTATTACTTCGCCTAAATACGCTGCCTTTTCAAAGCAATTAGATGAAATCGCAAAAGTCAACTTACTCAATCCTTTAGGGCAAGAACTTTCTCAAATGCGTTCTTCTCTCCTCTTCTCTTCTTTAGAAGTGATTGCGTATAATCAAAACAGACAGCGAAGAGATTTAAAAATCTATGAATTCGGGAAGGTGTATCGCCAACTGGAAGTGGGGTATCAAGAAGATAAAAAGATCGCCCTTGCGATGTGTGGAAAAGCGCATAAAGAAGCTTGGAATACCGATACCGCTGCGAATGACATCTATCGTTTAAAAGGGAGTGTTTATGCGATTTTAGAAAGCTTAGGCTTAGATGCATTGACAGAAGAAGCCAGTGATAGAGATA
>JBELLO010000022.1:0-21302 GCA_042096495.1 Candidatus Arcticimaribacter sp. | reverse complement strand
CCGCTGCTTGATTTGCAAATACAAAAGGACGCACATAAAGTGAATTTCCTTCTCCTGATCTGATCCAATCTTTATCAAGTGTTAGCAATTCATTGAGCCCATCCATAAAGTATTCTTTTGGGAATTCTGGAATCGCTAATCTTACAGACGATTTATTAATACGTGCGTGGTTGTTTTCTGGGCGAAATAACCAGGCAGTGCCTTCTTCGTCTTTATAGGCTTTCATGCCTTCAAAAACCGCTTGACCATAATGCAATACACTTGCAGAAGGATCCATTTGTATAGGTTGGTATGGGATTACCCTAGGATCAATCCACTCGCCATCGACATAATCACAGACATACATATGATCTGTAAAGACTTCTCCAAAGGAGAGCGTGTCAAAATTTATGTCGTGAATTTTCGATTTTTCTGCGCGTGTAATTCTCATTAGGTAGGTTTAAAAGAACTAAATTAATGATTAATCTAAATATTCCTTATTTTATAACGGTTTTTTGATCCCTTAAAGATTATTTTTTTGGCATTTTAAATCCAACTGAAAAAAACTGTTTTATTTTCGTTTTTAAGATGAAAAATATAAAGAAAAAGCAATTTACTACTGCAGACGGAAGCCCTACCTTATACATGGAGCATTTTGATGAATATTATCATTCGAAGCACGGTGCTGTCCAAGAAGCAGAGCATGTTTACCTCAAGATGGGCTTAGACTTCTGGAAGGAACAACAGCCTGATGCAAAAAAATGCAACGTGTTCGAAATGGGTTTTGGCACAGGCTTAAATGCTCTTTTAACCGCTCAAAAGGCAGAACAACTTCAATTGGAGCTCAATTATTACACTATTGAGGCCTATCCATTAACCCCATCAGAATTAAAAGAAGTTAATTACAGTGATTATTTAGCGGCTAACGCCAAAGATACTTTCCATCAAATAATCGATGCACCTTGGGAAAAATTGCACCCCATTAGCTCGCTTTTTAGCATAAAAAAAATGAAAACTTTATTAGAAAATTATCTACCAGAACAGCCCATAGATGTTTTGTATTACGACGCTTTTGGTGCCAGGTCACAGCCAGAGATATGGGAGGATCACTGCTTTAAACCCTTGGTTGATAAACTAAGTCCTGGAGGTGTGTTTGTTACTTATGCCGCAAAAGGTAGCGTGCGCAGGGCTTTGCAAAACTTAGGACTCGAAGTCGCTTTAGTTCCTGGTCCCCCAGGGAAACGTGAAATGATTCAAGCGTATCGCCCACTTTTGTAGTACTTTTACAAAAAAAAGCATGAAAATCTTAGTGACTGGGGCCACAGGTCTGGTAGGGTCTGTTCTTCTTGAAAAAGCAATTGCTCAAGGACATCAAATACATTATTTAACCACGCGAAAAAATCAATTAGAAGCAATTCCAAATGCAAAGGGTTTTTATTGGAATCCAGCGCAAAACGAAATTGATCACAAGTGTTTTGATGGAGTAGATGTATTGATTCACCTCGCTGGAGCGAGTATTTCTCAACGCTGGACAAAGAAAAATAAAAAAGAAATCCTAGACAGTAGGGTAGAGGGAACAAATCTTCTTGTTGACGCTATACAACAACTCAACGGGAAGCATCAATTAAAGCAAGTAGTTGCTGCATCTGCTATTGGGATTTACCCTTCTTCTTTTTCTGCAGTTTACACCGAAGATTATTCCCCACAACCCAACTCCTTTTTAGAAGAAGTCGTCATTGCCTGGGAAAAAGCAGAAGAGGGTTTTGCCTCTTTGGGGGTAAAATTGTGCAAACTTAGGATCGGTCTTGTTTTGACTGCAACAGGCGGAGTGTTAGGACCCCTTAAAATCCCTACTTGGTTTGGATTAGGTGCCGCCTTTGGCACTGGTCAACAAACACAATCTTGGATTCATGTAGACGATCTAGTTGCTATTTCACTCGATGCTGCTGCCCAACAGTGGGAAGGGATATACAACACGGTAAGTCCTCAACCCGTTTCACAAAAAGCATTTACAAAAACTTTAGCCAAAGCCATGCGACGCCCGTATTTTATGCCTTCTTTACCGCAATTTCCTATTCGCCTTGTGATGGGCGAAATGAGTATTCTAGTATTCAATAGCCAGAATGTTAGTGCAGCAAAAGTGCAGGATAAAGGATATGAATTTAAATATCCAGAATTATTAGCCGCCATAAAGTCCTTGTTATAGCGAACATTTTCTCTGACATTTTGACAAGTTTATCAAAATGGCAGTACTTTTGCTCACGCAAAGAAAAAAGTAAGCATGAGCACTGCAAAAAAAACAGAAGATAAAGAGACGAAAAGCACTAAAAAGAAGGCAAAGCCAGCAGCAAAGAAATCAGCAGCTTCTAAAGCTGACAAAGCTTTAGCAGAAGCAAATGAAGCCCTTGCGGCAGAAAAAGATAAATTTTTACGCCTGTTTGCAGAATTTGAAAACTATAAAAAACGCACTTCAAAAGAGCGTATAGAGTTGTTTAAAACTGCAGGTCAAGAAGTTATTTCTAGTTTACTTCCAGTGATAGATGACTTTAGTCGTGCTTTAAAAGAAACTGAAAAACAAGACAATAGTGCTGACTTTGAAGGCTTTCGATTGATTAGTAACAAATTGAATGAAACCCTTAAAAATAAGGGTTTAGTGGCGGTTGAGGTGAATGCAGGAGACGCTTTTGATGCCGAAAAACACGAAGCCATTACCCAAATCCCAGCAGGCGAAGATCAGTCAGGTAAAATTATAGACGTTACAGAGCAAGGCTATCAATTGGGGGAGAAAATAATTCGTTACCCAAAGGTAGTAGTGGGACAATAAGAAGATACAATGAAAGAAGATTTTTACGACATATTAGGAGTAAGTAAGGGAGCAACTGCGGCAGAGATCAAAAAGGCCTATCGCAAGAAAGCCATACAATTCCACCCCGATAAAAACCCAGGTGATGCACAAGCAGAAGCTAATTTTAAAAAGGCGGCAGAGGCTTATGAGATCTTAGGTGATGCAGACAAAAAGGCACGTTATGATCAATACGGTCATGCTGCTTTTGAAGGCGGTCAAGGTTTTGGCGGTGGCGGGATGAACATGGATGATATCTTTAGTCAATTCGGTGATATTTTTGGTGGCGGTTTTGGCGGTTTCGGTGGTTTTGGAGGCCGTGGCGGCCAAAGAAGAGCCAAAGGCAGCAACCTGCGAATCAGGGTAAAACTAACCCTAGACGAAATCCTTAATGGCGTAGAAAAGAAAGTAAAAGTTCGCCGCAAAGTTCAGGCAAAAGATGTTCGTTATTCTAATTGTAGTCAATGTGGAGGAAGCGGACAAACTGTGCGTGTAACAAATACCATCTTAGGGCGTATGCAAACGGCAGTAACTTGTCCTACGTGTCAGGGGAGTGGTCAAAGCATAGAACACCGCCCTAAAGGAAGCGATGCTCAAGGAATGATTGCCGAAGAAGAAACAGTGAGCATCAAGATTCCTGCTGGTGTTGAAGAAGGCATGCAATTAAAAGTGAGTGGAAAAGGTAATGCTTCCCCCGGGAATGGCATTTCTGGAGATTTGATTGTCCTTATAGAAGAAATTAATCACGATAAATTTATCCGTGAAGGAAATCATTTACACCACGATCTTTATATCTCCTTCTCTGAAGCAGCCCTAGGGGTAGCAAAAGAAGTCGATCTTTTAAATGGGAAAGTGCGTATCAAATTAGAACCAGGTATTCAATCTGGTAAAACTTTGCGATTACGCGGTAAAGGCTTACCAGACTTAAATGGATACGGGACAGGAGACCTTTTGGTACATATCAATGTTTGGACACCAAAAACATTGAATAGAGAGCAAAAACAATTTTTTCAGCGTATGGCTGAGGATGAGAATTTTATCCCTAAGCCAGAGAAATCTGATAAATCCTTTTTTGAAAAAGTAAAAGACATGTTTGCTTAATTTTTTGCAGATTGAAAAATTAATGTATCTTTGACATGCACTCTAAGTGCAATTTTTCTTTTTCATAGCAATTTTTTCCCATCCTTGTTTCGATAAGGGTGGGTTTTGTTTTTACAGCCATTTTTTTCTTCTATCTTTGATTTAAGTCCACTTGAATCGCCAAAGAATGAATAAAATAATCGACTTCTTTAATTATCCGATAAAAATAGGGAGTGATATTTCTTTTACTGTTCTGTCATTATTAATTATTTTTCTTGTTTTTATCCTCACGCGCTTTTTGTTAAAGCTTTCGAGAAGACTTGTTCTCTATAGAATGGATGAGGACACACAGTACAAGTTTAAAAGCATCTTTACCTTTTTTAATTATTTTGTCTATGTCATTGTGATCTTAATCACCTTTGACAATATAGGGGTGAACGTAACCGCCATTTTTGCGGCTTCTGCTGCGCTTTTAGTCGGGGTAGGTCTAGCGCTTCAAACATTTATTCAAGACATCATTTCTGGGATATTTATTCTTGCAGATAAAGCCGTACACGTGGGGGATATAATACAGGTCGATGGGCAAATCGGGAAAGTAGAAAATATTACCCTTCGCACTACAAGAGCGGTGACCATTGACAATAAGGTATTGATTATCCCCAACCACAAATTTTTGACGTCCATATTATACAACTGGACAGAAAATGGAACCATTACTAGAGAAAGTATAGAGTTGGGAGTAGCCTATGATAGTGATGTTGAGGTGGTAACCAAACTTTTAATTGATTGTGCTGCAAGTCATGCTAAGGTGCTTAAAAAAACATCCCCTACTGTTTTATTCAAAGATTTTGGGGAGAGCGCACTCATCTTTCAGCTTTTTTTCACCATAGATAAAAGCTTTTTTGCAGAGGGAGTAAAAAGTGACATTCGTTACAAAATTCACGCTGCATTTAAAGAAAATAATATAGAAATTCCTTTTCCCCAACGAAAGCTGTGGATTAATAAAACCGAGGCGAATTAATGATGTCTAAAATTTTAATCATCGAAGACGAAGAGCCTATAAGACGAGTGCTCAAGAGAATTTTATTAGAAGAGAATGATCAATTTGTAATTGCAGAAGCTAAAGATGGTAAAGAAGGTTTAGCAACTCTTTTAGCAGAAGATTATGATTTGGTTTTATGCGATATTAAAATGCCTAACAAAGATGGTTTAGAAGTATTGCAAGCGGCAAAAGATGAGGGTGTCTTGACGCCTTTTATTATGTTAACGGGCCACGGAAATATTCAAACTGCTGTAGAATCGATGAAAATAGGGGCCTATGATTTTATTCCTAAACCCCCTGACTTAAATCGTTTATTGATTTCAGTGCGCAATGCTTTAGAATCTAAAAATCTTGTGGTTGAAAACGTTCAGCTCAAGAAACGTATTGCAAAAGGTTATCAAATGATCGGAGCGTCAAAGACGCTAGCTGGAGTAAAAGAAATGATTGATAAAGTTGCTCCCACAAATGCAAGGGTATTGATAACGGGACCTAATGGAACTGGGAAAGAACTTGTTGCGCATCAAATCCATCAAAAAAGCGAGCGTAGTAAGCAGACTTTAGTTGAAGTGAACTGTGCTGCAATTCCATCAGAATTAATTGAAAGTGAATTGTTTGGTCATATTAAAGGATCCTTTACCTCTGCTGTGAAAGACAGAAAGGGAAAGTTTGAAACGGCCCATAATGGCACTTTGTTTTTAGATGAAATAGGGGATTTAAGTTTAAGTGCTCAAGCCAAAGTTTTGCGTGCCCTGCAAGAAAACAAAATTCAACGAGTAGGCAGTGATAAAGATGTAACCGTCGATGTGCGTATCCTGGCGGCAACAAATAAAGATTTACAGAAAGAAATAGCCGAAGGAAGATTTAGAGAAGACCTTTATCATCGTCTTGCGGTTATTGTAATTAAAGTCCCCGCCCTTAAAGATCGTCTAGAGGATATTCCTTTACTTTGCGAGCATTTTATAGACCAAATCTCACGAAAAGATGGTGTGATCGCAAAAAGTATACAATCTGCAGCCTTAAAAAAATTACAAGATTACCCATGGACGGGGAATATTCGCGAATTACGCAATGTAATTGAGCGACTCATGATATTAGGGGACAACCCAATCACAAAGCAAAATATTGAACAATTCGCATCTAAATAATATGAAATTACGACTACTGTTGAGCTTATCCCTTTTGGCGATTAGCCTTAATGCACAACAAGAAATTGAACCTACGCTAAAAGAGATTTATCAAACGGCCCTTTTAGACGGTCAAAGTTACCCCTGGTTAGCACATTTATCGAATCAAATAGGAGGAAGGTTATCTGGCTCTCTCAATGCACAACGTGCCGTTGAATGGGGGAAAGAAGAGCTAGATGCTTTAGGCCTTGATAAGGTCTGGTTACAGCCAGTAATGGTGCCAAAATGGATTAGAGGAACCTTTGAATACGCGAATATCGAAACCAGTCCTGGCAATACCATAAACGTTCCTGTATGTGCCCTGGGAGGTTCTGTTGCTACACCTCTAGCAGGGATTAGAGCAGAGGTAATTGAAGTAAAAGATTTTGAAGAATTAAAAGCTTTAGGGAAAGAAAAGGTGAAGGGGAAGATTGTGTTTTACAATCGCCCGATGCAAGCCGATTTGATCAATACTTTTTCTGCTTATTCTGGTTGTGTTGATCAACGTTTTAGTGGGGCAGAAGAGGCCGCTAGACTCGGTGCTGTAGGTGTAGTAGTAAGATCGATGAATTTGCGTTTAGACGATTATCCTCATACTGGATCTATGGGGTATGGCGATTTACCGCTTAGAGAGCGTATTCCTGCTGCGGCGATTAGCACAAATGGTGCAGAGTTACTAAGCTCAATGCTAGCTTTAAATCCCGCTTTAAAGTTTTACCTAAAGCAAAACTGTAAGAACTTGCCAGATGTACAATCCTATAATGTGATCGGGGAGATTACAGGGACTACCTATCCAGATGAAATCATGGTAGTAGGGGGACATTTAGATTCTTGGGATCTAGGAGATGGTTCACACGACGATGGAGCAGGAATTGTTCAATCGATGGAAGTGTTGCGGATAATGAAGAAAATTAATTATCGCCCAAAGCGCACTTTAAGGGTAGTGCTTTATATGAATGAGGAAAACGGGCAACGCGGAGCTGCAAAGTATACGGAGGTGGCCCAAAAAAAGAATGAAAAGCACGTATTTGCACTAGAGTCAGATGCTGGGGGATTTACGCCTAGAGGATTTTCTATCGATACTACTCCAGAAAAATTAAAGACGATTCAATCATGGGCACCTTATTTTGAGCCTTATTTGATTCATTTGTTTGTAAAAGGGGGGAGTGGAGCAGATATTGCCCCATTAAAATCTGATGATAATGTTTTAGCTGGTTTACGTCCAGATTCACAGCGTTATTTTGATTTTCATCATGCGGCAAACGATACCTTTGATGCGATTAATAAAAGAGAATTAGAATTAGGTGCAGCAACGATGGCTTCTATGGTCTTTTTAATGGACCACTTTAAACTCTAGTCTCTTGATAAATCTTCAACAGTACACAAAAGAATTTAAGTATAACTTAAGTTTATCCTTTCCGGTTATTTTAGGCTTATTGGGTCACACCATTGTCCAGTTAGTAGACAATATCATGGTGGGGCAATTAGGGACAGCAGAACTTGCAGCAGTTTCTCTAGGGAATAGTTTTGTCTTTATTGCTATGTCATTAGGGATTGGTTTTTCTACAGCGATTACACCTTTAGTCGCGCAAGCCGATGGTACAAACAACCGCGATCAAGCACAAAGGGTTTTATCTCACGGAGTGGTGCTTTGTATCTTGCTAGGTGTAAGTTTGTTTTTAGCTGTTTTTAGTGCCAGGAAGCTAATGTATTCTATGGGGCAACCCCCAGAGGTAGTAGAATTTGCTTTTCCATATTTGCGCTGGGTAGCCGCTTCTCTTGTGCCGTTAATTATCTTTCAAGCATACAAGCAATTTACAGATGGTTTATCGAAAACCCGACCTGCGATGTACGCAACAGTGTTTTCGAATATCTTAAATGTTATTTTGAATTATTTTCTCATTTTTGGATATGGAGGTTTCCCAAAGATGGGTGTTGAAGGCGCAGCAATAGGAACAATGATTGCGCGAACTGGAGCAGTAATTTTTATTTTGCTTTTTATTCAATTTCATCCCTTATTCGAGGGGTATTCGTTAAGGATTCGCTTTAAGAACTTGAAGTTAAGTTTATTCAAAAAGATCTTTAGTCTAGGCTTACCCTCTGCCTTGCAAATGTTTTTTGAGGTGGCCTTTTTCACCATGGCAATATGGATGTCTGGTATCTTAGGAAAGAATTCCCAAGCGGCGAATCAAATTGCGCTCAATCTATCTTCGATGACCTTTATGTTTGCGATGGGATTAGGCGTGGTAGCCATGATACGTGTAGGGAATCAATTTGGGATGAAGGCCTATGCTGATTTACGTCGCATAGCCATTTCTCTCTTTTTACTCATCGGTCTTTTTGATATTGTTTTCTGTATCTTTTATTTGAGCTTTAACGAGGAATTGCCTTGGATTTATTTAGAAAACTATGGCATCAATACTCCAGCAGACACTTTAGAAGTGGTTAAAATTGCAGGGGGGCTTCTATTGGTATCTGGCTTCTTTCAAATCACCGATGGTTTACAGGCAGTTATTTTAGGTGCCCTAAGAGGTATACAAGATGTCAATGTTCCTACTGCATTAACCTTTGTTTCATATGTAATCATAGGCCTTCCAGTATCTTATTATTTAGGCTTGCGCACATCTTTAGGTGCAGTAGGGATATGGTTAGGTCTATTGACAGGATTGAGTACTTCTGCTCTTTTACTATTTTTACGCTTTCAACATCAAACTAAAAAATTACTTAAACAATAAATTATGGAGGTTCCAAAGTTTTTAATTGCCGATAATTCTTCTTTAGAAGACGAAATTTTTGTTTTGCATACAGCTTATCCTCGTTTTTTACTCAATGTATCTAATGACGATGTATTGTGGTTAGAAGAGTTTAGCCAAGAAGATCAAAACGAACTCGAAAAAGTCACCCAAGACTTGATTGAGGAGGCACTTGCTTTTTTTGATCAAGAAATCGAAGCAATGGAGTAATGATCGATCAACTTTTCACTTGGGATCACAGTCTATTCTTATGGCTCAATCAAAAAGGGACACCTTTTTTTGATCCTTTTTGGCTATTGATGAGTGAGAAAGCGACTAATGTTGTTGTTTATTTAAGTCTTGTAATCATATACGGAAGAAAGCATGGATTTAAATCTGCTTTGTTTTTACTGTTAGCCGGGGGTGTCTTAGTAGGTTTGACAGATCAATTGACCAATCTATTTAAAGATGGTTTTATGCGTCTTAGACCCTGTTATAATCCAGACTTAGAAGGGTTGATGCGCTTAGTAAAATCGTCCTGCGGCGGAAAATACAGTTTTTTCTCTGGGCATTCTTCTAATTCTTTTGCCCTAGCTTTTTTCTTTAGTCTAGTCTTTAAAGAATTAAAAAAGCTAATGCCCGTTTTATTCATTTTTGCAGGCTTGATTGCCTATAGTAGAATCTATTTAGGGGTTCACTATCCTTTAGATATTTTATGTGGTGCGATGGCCGGTATAGTCATGGCTACCCTCGTTTATTCTCTAGTGAATAAACGAGCCTCCCACCTTATACCTCCTTACTAGTGATTCTCTTTTAACAGCTCTGGATAGGCCTTTTGAAATTTGCGCAATCGCGGAATCGAAACACTTCTAACATAGGGATTGTTAGGGTTGCGTTTTTCATAATCTTGGTGATACTCTTCGGCGAAATAGAATTTTGTTAGAGGTTCAACCTCGGTGACGATTGCATTGCTAAAGATTTCTTTTTCTTCCAGTAATGCGATATAATCTTGAATCATTTCTCTTTCACTGCTATTTTGATAAAACGCGATAGAACGATACTGAGACCCACGGTCTGGCCCTTGTCGGTTAGGCGTTGTAGGGTCGTGCGACCCAAAGAAAACCTGCACTAGGGTGCCAAAGGAGACCACTTTGGGATCATAATGCACTTCTACCGCTTCAGCATGGCCAGTTCTGCCAGTACCTATTTGGTTGTAATTAGGGTTTTTTGTTTCCCCACCGGCATAACCCGAATAAACCTCATGAACTCCTTTTACACTTTCAAAAACAGCTTCAACACACCAAAAACAACCTGCAGCAAAATAAGCTTTTGCCAAATCTTTTTGTTCGCTTTGTGGCGGTTCCCAAATGGGTTCATTTCGATCTGTGGGTGGGGTGCTAGAAATACAAGTTTGTAAGCTAATAACACTGAATAGGGTAAGGAATAATTTCATTTCTTTTTTCTTTTTTTAGCAGCTTTTGCCATTGGGTTAAAGGCAATGCAATGATTGAGCCAAAATAATAAATCTTCGTCTAAGTCAAAACCCTCTGGATCAATAAAGACATAGCCTTTCATGGGGCGACCGGTAAAGTCCATGGGATGACAGCCTTTTTTGTACAGGAGTTCTTCTGTTTTTTGTTCTCCTATTCGGGCCATGAGAAGATCCATTTGCTTTTTCTTGTCAAAGTGAATGCCGCAGCACATTTTGTCATTGAGCATAAAGACGCGCCCACCCATCATGGCTTTGTCATAAAAGTTGAGCTTTTGTTGGGTAAAATATTGGCGTATTCGTTCTGCAAGGTATTCGTCGTAAGCCATTATATTGTATGATCACAATTCATCATCCAGTGTAAACCAAAACGGTCTTTAAGTTGTCCAAAAGTGGCATTCCAAAACTGTTTTTCTAGGGGCATGGTGATTTCTCCGCCTTTGGCTAAGCGCTCAAAGGCTACTTTCATCTCTTCTAAATCTGTATAATTTAAGCTGATGTGAATATTGGGATTTGGGCTAAGCGGCGCATCTGCACTATCGGCAAACATAGCAAGGGTAGCGCCATTAAAAATTAATTCTGAATGAATGATCCAATCTTTTTGATGGGGTTCATGCGGCATGGGACTTTCGCCATAGGTTTTGAGTTCCCCGTGTTCTATGCCTAAGGCTTTGGCATAAAAAACCAAGGCTTCTTTGGCTTGTCCATTAAAAACAAAATAAGGGTGTAAAATCATGATTGTTGGGTTTTAAGTTTTTCTTTTAGGTCTTTTTTGAAACTCCCCACCACAATTAGGGCAGCTGTGATCGAGCTTATTTTCTACACAGTCTTTACAAAAGGTACACTCATAGGAGCAGATATAGGCATCGTCACTTTCATGGGTAAAGGTTTTGTGACAGTTTTCACAAAGGTTGCGCATTGCTAGCATGTGCTATTTTTTTCGTTGTCTAATCCAGTAAATACTCAATGGAGTGAAGATAAGGGTAGGCGCCAGCCAGTACACTGCAGCTGGAATATTTAGAGGGATGTATTGTGCATTGACGACAAGTACAGCGGTAACGGTGGCGGTAAAACCTCCTACCATTCTCCCGATATGGGTCAATAGGCGATAATTGAGGTGTTTTGCTTCTTCTTTATAGTTTTTAAAATCTTGATAAACACTGTAAAGTCCTATAGAACCAAAGACCAACATAACGGCTCCCATCCCATCTGATTTTGTCAAGGTGATTACCCCCCAGATAATAAAAATGCTACCAAAGACAAACATGCCTAAGGTGTAAACCCAGTCGATTAACAGCGGTTTGTTTTGGGTAAGTTTAATGTAGCGGTCTGCAGTTCCCACAAGGTAAATGGTAAACACCCCTATGATAAATAAGAAGGGGTTAGGTTTGATCTGTGCCATAAATAGCGCACTACCTCCTGTGAGCATCATTCCAGTGACAAATAGTCGACCAATTTTTTGATGTCTTTTCCCGCCCTTAGGTAGGATCATGTTGAGTCCTCCGGTAAATAGTGAAAGACTTCCAGCTGCGATATGAAGGATGAGTAGGCTTTGGTAAAGAGTAGGCATGGGCGTTATTTCTTTGGTAGGTTAATTGTTCTAAAATATTGTCGTCCTATCCAGCTGTTGTGCACATCATCCCAGGTGCTGTAATGGCGGTGATCTGCGATATGTGCAGTGGTTACTCCCCAGGCTGCAGCACTGACTAGAAAACCCTCGTCTGGGACATTTTTGGGTTGTTCTGCACTGGCATAGTTGGTGTAGAGATAAAGTTGAACTCCGCCTATTTCTTTGGCAACTGCCTGAAAAAGCTTAGAAGAAGTTTGATGGTCAGAGTGGTCACCGGGATTGATGCTTTGATCGGTATCGGCGAGATGTATTTCGGTATGTTCTCCGATTTGTTCTTTTAGAAGGAGTGCATTTAGGGTTGATTCTAAATCTTTTCGGTCTTTATAGATCGTGCTTTTATCAATGGTGGGAACGTTTTGACTGCTTCCGTCAAAAAGCTTTGCAAGGGTTTTGTATTCGTGTAGTTCATAGCCGGTGCCTTGACCGTTGCCGTCTGGCAACCGCAAGAGATAGACCACGCAATTTCTATATTGGTAACGCAAGACTTTATGCCCATTTAAATTGACATAATTGCGTTGCATTTCTGCTCCTAAACCTGCGCCTGTGGTATGGGTATTCGATAAAAAGCGTACTGCTGCGAGACTTCCTTTTTCTCTGGCTAGGTAATAAGCATCGTTGCCCATGCCCATTCCTGCTTCCCCTGCAGTTGTATGAATAATGACGGTTTTATCTGCTTCGTTTTTGATGCTTTCATAAACATTTGGATTCATAAAAAGCTGCCAATCATCTTGATGTGCTGATACAAAAAAGCGAGTGTTTTGACCACTAACAGAAAAAGAAAGCAGTCCTATTAAAAGGGGTAAAATGCGAATATTGAACATAGCCATTAATTATAGTTCAATATATTCAATTTTTTTTTAAGCCTTTTAACGCTTTATTTTATTGAAGGTAATGGCTACATCGATTAAGGCTAAATGAGAATAAGCTTGTGGGAAATTACCCAACAAACGCTTTGTTTTAAAATCTAAATCCTCACTAAATAGTCCCAGGTGATTACTGTAGCTTAACAATTGATCAAATAGTGCTTTTGCTTTATCTACTTCGCCAATTTTATACAAACTGTTAATGAACCAAAAAGTACATACGGTAAAAGATGAGGTAGGCTTCCCAAAGTCATCTTCGTTTTTGTAGCGATACAACAGCCCTTCATAAGACAGTTCTTTTTCTGTTGCTTTAACGGTTTTAATATAGCGTTCATCGAGTGCATCGATAAAGCCGTATTGTTCCATCAATAAAACAGAAGCATCTAATGCATCGCTGCCATAAAATTGGGTATAGGCCTGTACAGAGGGATTCCAAGCTTTTTCAAGAATGTCTTTTTTGATTTCTTCTCTTAGTTTAATCCACTTGTCTTTATCTTTCCCTAAAAATTCAGCTATCTTAATGGCGCGGTCAATCGCGACCCAACACAAGACTTTTGAAAAGGTAAAATGCTTGTCTTCTTCTCTAATTTCCCAGATTCCTTTATCGGGTAAAAACCAGTTGTTGTTAACGATCCAAACGATATTTTTAACGATAGACCACAGTTCTTCTTTCTTTTCAAAGAGTAAAGGAAACTCGACTAACTCTACATGGATGGCATCCATTAAGATTCCATAGATGTCATTTTGCTTTTGTTTATAGGCAGCGTTTCCTATTCTAACCGGGCTAGAGTTTTCATAGCCACTAAGGTGGGTTAAAAGCGTTTCTGTTAATTTCTTTTCTTTATTGATCCCATACATGATCTGGATTTTCTCATCCTTTTCAGGAATCAAATCAATGATGTAGTCAATAAAATCTTTCACCACTTTTTTATGTCCCAGTTTTGAGATAACCCTGATCACCATTGAGGAATCCCTAATCCAACAAAAACGGTAATCCCAATTGCGCACCTCTCCTATCGATTCTGGAAGCGAAGTAGTCGCTGCGGCTAAAATAGCCCCTGTTTTATCATAGGTGAGCAGTTTTAAGGTCATCGCACTCCTTAATATAACATCATTGTAATATTTATAAGTAGGGGTTTTATCACACCAATTGAGCCAATACAATTTTGTTCTTTCAAATTCTAAAAGACAACTCTCTAAGCTAGGCGTTTGTAATTTTTCGTTATAAGAGATCGTGAAAAATGCGTCTTGGGTTAACTCGATTGTATTTCCTTCTAAGATGTCTTCCTTAGATAAATTAGAATACAAATAGAGCGTGTCATAGTTGTCATGGTTATAAACGCTAACAATAAAATCTTTCTTTATATAGGTGTCTGTTTTGGCTGCTGCATATTCTAGAGCAGGCAAATAGTCGATAGATAGGGTAGGCGTCCCATAAAGGGGACGGATAATTCTAATAACTTCTGGCGGGGTATAGTAAAGATTAATTTCATTTTTATATCTTGGCATAAAGTCGATAACCTCAAATCCAGCTTCATCATTGCGAAATTCTGTTCGCAATACATTTGTATTTTCTATATAAGCTTGTTTGATGGTGTAATTTGCAAGATTTTTGATTAAAAAATGTCCTCCTTTTTGATCATCTAAGAGTTTTGCAAAAACAGAGGGGGAATCAAATTGTGGAAGACATAGCCAGTCAATTGAGGTATCCTCATTTATCAATGCAGCAGATTTACAATTTCCTATTATTCCATAATTTAAGTTATCACGCATAAAAAAACTTTTTATTAAATTTTAATTTAGGCTTTAATAAAGATTAATACAACCTACACGAAATTATGTCAAAATACATTATCGTTTCAAATAGACTACCCGTAAAAATTGATAAACTCAATAATCAATGGAAATTTAGCCCTACTTCTGGAGGATTAGCAACAGGACTTAAGACAGTTCACGAAAATGGCAAATCTTTATGGATTGGGTGGGCTGGAATAAGTTCAGAAGAAATTGAAGAAGAGGATTACAATACCCTTTCCAAAGAATTAAATCAACAAAACTACAAACCCATCTCATTATCTGAAAATGAGATTGATGACTTTTACCTGGGCTTGTCTAATAAATGTATCTGGCCATTATTCCACTACTTTAAACAATATGTAGAATTCGACGAAACACAATGGGAATCTTATGTCGAGGTAAACCAAAAGTTTGCCGATGCCATCCTCGAAGAAATAGAAGCAGGCGATAAAGTGTGGATTCATGACTATCAATTACTGCTTGTTCCAGAGATGGTCAAATCGGTTCGAAAAGATGTAACCATTGGTTTCTTCTTACATATTCCGTTTCCTTCTTTTGAGATCTTTAGGATTTTTCCAAAACGCGATGAATTGCTCAACGGGATGCTAGGGGCAGATCTAATCGGTTTTCACACCTATGACTATCAACGCCATTTTATTAGCTCTGTTAAAAGACATTTACACCTGCAGGTAAACTACAATATTGTAAAACAGGCTGAACGCGAGATTACCGTTGATACTTTCCCTATGGGGATAGACTTTGAAAAGTTTGAAAATACCGCCATGAAGCACCAGGCAGTAAAGCAAGAAGATTTTTCAACCTTTAGAACAGAATTAGAGCGTCACAAAGCTTCTAGCGATGGAAAAATCATCCTTTCAATCGACCGATTAGATTATTCAAAAGGCGTCATTAATCGCATTAAATCCTTTGAATACTTCTTAGAACAATATCCTCAATATCAAGAAAAGGTAAGATTAGTCATGGTGTCCGTTCCATCACGAACAAACGTTTCTCACTATAAAAAGCTCAAAAGAGATACAGACGAAATCATAGGAAGAGTAAACGGAAAGTTTGCTACAGTCAATTGGACCCCCATTTGGTATTACTATCGTTCCTTTGATTTTGATGATTTGATTGATTTTTACTGTTTGTCAGATATAGCTATGGTGACCCCGTTACGAGACGGTATGAATCTAGTAGCAAAAGAATATCTCGCGACAAGGGTCGATAATAAAGGTGTTTTGATTTTGAGTGAATTAGCCGGTGCGTCAAAAGAGTTACATCAATCTTTAACCGTAAATCCTTTTGATATTAAAGGTTTATCAGAATCTATTTATGAGGCCATTAACATGCCCGAAGAAGAACAGCAAGAGCGCAACATTGAACTTCGCGAGCGCATTAGACGCTATAATGTGACTTTTTGGTCAGATAATTTTTTAGAAAGATTGTCTGCAATTACTGTCGATTCGCAACAACATAAGAGTGTTCGTATAACAGAGGATATTGTCAAAGGCATAGCCAAAGATTATAAAGCCACCCATAAAAGATTGTTGTTATTGGATTATGACGGGACACTGGTCAAATTTCATAAATTACGCAATAAGGCCTTGCCAAATAAACGTGTACTCGATATAATCAATCAATTGAGTGAGGATCCGGCAAACCAACTCGTTATCATTAGCGGGAGACCCATGTCATTTTTAGAAAAAGTATTTACAAATAAGGCAATTACTTTAGTCGCAGAGCACGGTCATTTTATCAAGCATGCGCATGCAAATGAATGGATTGATAAGCATCCCACAAATAATGATTGGATGACACATATTCTACCTGTTTTTCAACAATTTACAGACAATACCCCTGGAACACTTATTGAACATAAAAAGAATTCCCTGGTTTGGCATTATCGAAAAACAGATCCAGAATTAGGCGTGAATAAAGCAGAAGAATTAAAAACGGTCTTATCTAGTATGATCTCTAATGAAATTAGTATCATGGATGGAAATAAGATTATTGAGGTAATCCCTGCAGGGATTAATAAAGGAATTGCAGCTTTTGATTTATTTTCTAATGATAAATACGACTTTGTATTTGTTGCTGGAGACGATGTTACAGATGAAGACATGTTTGACAAACTTCCAGAAGAGGTTACTTCTATCAAAATAGGACACAAACAAACTGCCGCAAAATATACTGTGGGCAGTTCAGATAAATTGATTGATATTTTAAATAACTTTATAAACTAATCTAGCTATGAAAAAAGGATTCACCGCAGGAAATTTTGATATACTCCACCCGGGATATATTCAGTTGTTCAAGGAGTGTAAAGCAAATTGTGACCATTTCACTATTTTGTTGCAAACAGATCCATCCATTGAGCGTCCAGAAAAACTCAAGCCCATTCTCTCTACAGAAGAACGCATTGAGCAATTGATGTCAAATATATATGTCGATGAGGTTTTGGTGTATACCTACGAAAAAGATCTATTGAAATTAATCGAGGAGAACGATTTTGGCATTAGATTTTTAGGAGATGACTACGTCGGGAAATCATATACAGGTGATCAGTTTGGAATTCCAGTGCATTTTGTTAGTCGTGACCATGGTTGGAGTACAACAAAATTCAAGAATATTATTGCAGAGAGTTTAAAGAATAGAGATACTCAATCTTGATCAAGTCCTACTGGGATAGACAACCTATTGCAGCAATAACGTTTCTAGAAATAATGCGACCCCGTCTGCAATGTTAGTCTTACAAACAGCCTTTGCTTTTTTGAGCACTTCTTCTTTTGCATTAGCTACCGCAACCCCTAAGCCTACACTTTCTAAGAGGGTGGCATCATTATAATTGTCCCCAAAAGCCACAACATTCTCCATCGATATTTCAGGATATTTTTGTTGCAATAGCAACGAAAGCGCCGATGCCTTATCTTGCTCTATATGACTCACCTCTATATAGGTGTTTTTAGAACGGTATGCATTGACCTGATGTCGGTGCAGTTGTAATTGTTGATACAATAGGTCAATTTCTTCTTCCTCGCCCATACACATTACTTTATGTGCGCTAATCCCGCGTTTTTTCCAGTTGGCAAGGGTTGCTGATAAAGGGGCAATACTAGGATCGACTTTAGTATTATGCGCCTCTCTTTTTGCCCAGTAATCCTGTGCAGGAACAACCCATTCATCTTTGTGATAAAGGCTTAGATGAATATTCGTTCCTTTGATATATTCCACCATTTTTTCTAACAAAGCAAAAGGCATTTCTTGACTAAATAATGTTTCCCCTTTAGACTGAATTAAACTGCCGTTATAAGCAATGATGGGGTCGTTTTCAATACCTAATTCTGCTTGTAATTGCCGCAAAGACTTAGGCATACGGGAAGAAATTAATACGCTGGGGTATTTGTCTTTTAATTGGCTAAAAACAGCTTTTGTTTTTTTAGAGAGCGCTCGGTCTTTGTCTAAGAGTGTCCCATCAATATCGCTACAAATTAGTTGAATATTATCTTGCTTCATGTAAAATGAAATTAGCCCACTCTCTGGCATAAACTACCCAAGAATAGTTGGCTTTGGTTTGCTTTAAGTTATCTCTAAAGGTCTGATTTCTGTCCGTTTCAGTTACTGCTGTTATGGCCTCTTTGATGTCATTGATCTCTGGCAGACAAATAAAACCAGTTTTATCGCTAAGAACAGTTTCAAGTAAGCCTGGGTGATCTGTAACCACTAGGGGTGTTTCATAGTGGTAGGCGAGGGCTATTACACCACTTTGTGTTGCACTGATGTAGGGGAGGATGGTCGCATCAACTGCAGAAAAATAAATTGCTGCCTCTTGATAAGACACGAAACGATTGATTACAGTAATTTGTTTTTCGAGCTGATGTCGCTCTATTAATTGCTGGTAGCTTCCCCATTTTTCATAACATTCGCCCACGATAAATAAATGCTTCTCTGGGTGATATTTTAAGGCTTTGATTAAAATGGCTAAACCTTTATAAGGCCTTATCAGGCCAAAGAAAAGTAGGGCTGTTTTATCTTCGGGGAAATTGAGTTTTTTTCGCGCTTCTTTCTGGTCTAACTTTTTGGGCAAATTTGCCTCAATAGGGTGCATCTTTCCCCAAACCTTTTTTTGGCTATTGCCTTTAATTTCTTTGGCAACTGCAGTAGATAAAGTTGTGAAAAGATCCATTGATTTTTCAAATCGCTGGGTTAGAAATCTATCCCAGGGCTTAGGTTCGTGTGCTTGCCAATTATCAACCCAGCCTACCTTTTTAATAGAGGGATTAAGCTGTTTAGCAATACTGGTCCAGCAGGGCGCTAGAAAAGGGGTCCAGTAACGAAACACCACCGCTTTAGGTTGTAATTGATTAATTGTTTTGGCTACATGTTTCCACTGGAATGGATGATAAGCATGCACTTTCCTTTCGATGGAAAGATGATGGTTTTCTGGTTCTGCTGTAAACTGGGTTTTTCCAGGAAAGAGTAAAGCAGGGTAAAGCTGTGTAAAGGTGAAGAGTTTGACCTTATACCCCAGATCGGTTAGACTTTTTGCTAGTGCGTGTTGGGTATCAGCTATGCCACCGCGGTAGGGTGCTGCTGGGCCAAGAAGTAAAAAGTCTAGGGGCTCTTCTTGCGTCATTTTTAGGGCGTAATAGGGATGCGTTTAGGGAGCGATTGATACATCCATAGGGTTGCACAAAGGCTTAAAAAGAAGTAAAGACTTGTCCCTAGTGCAAAGGCATAGTCAACTTCCCATACACGTCCTTGAAAGGGGTGAAACATTATCAATAAACCCAATAAAGAACGCGTGATTTCAAAGACAAAAGCCCATTTATGGCCATCCATGATAGACGTAAACCCAAAGATGGTTGTAAAGATTAAAATCCCATAGGCGACTCTAGAGGAAATGTGTAAATCCCCAAATGAGGTTAAAAATAAAACGATAAAGGTGTTTAATCCTACAAAGTGAAATAATGCGATTAGTTTGTGCTTTAAGGTATAGACGGGTGCATATTTTTGTTGTTCAAACACATTTTCTACGATAGGACGCGGAAAACGTTTCGCTACATCAGCAGGGCGCCAGCCGGTGGGCATAAACCATAGTTTTAGTTTGTCTCCCCAGTTTTTTGCATACCACGCATCTTTTGCTAATCCCCAGTTGTGCTGAAAGTTAATCAAAACTGGATTCCACGTTAGAACGGGTTTAAGGGTGCCATAAACACAAGGAACATCATCTAATTCTTCTTGAAAAGTCCCGAACATACGATCCCAAACACAAAATATAGCCGATAGATTTTTATCGACATACTCTGGATTAATCGCGTGATGAACCCTATGTTGAGACGGAGTAACTAAAATATATTCTAACCAGCCCAGCTTCCCAATGTGTCTGGTATGATACCAAAATTGACCAAATAGGTGTAAGGGCGCAAGAACTGTAATCACTTTATGTGGGATTCCCAAAAGGGCAGCAGGTAAAAGGAATAATGCGCCAAAACCGATTAGGCTAGATATACTTTGACGTAAAGCGCAAGCTAGATTGAATTCCTCGCTACTGTGATGAACGATATGTCGATTCCAAAAAACATTGATAGAATGGTTGAGACGATGGTTCCAGTAAGAGGCAAAGTCTACACAGATAAAAGCAACAAAATAGAGGAAAAAACTTTCTTCGATCTCAATTAACCCTATGGCGTCTTTTAGCAAAGGATAGGAAATAATAATGAGTCCAATCCCAAAGACATCTTTTAAGATATTCGTCATCCCAGAACTTAAACTGGACAAGGTGTCCATCAAAGTATAAGTCTGTTCTTTTTTCCAAGCCCCATAGGCGATTTCAATCAAAACTAAGACCAAAAAACTGGGGATGGCGATCAGCAAAATTTCCGCATACATTTCCATCAACTACATTTTTGATGTAAGTTACGAATTAATTTTTTTCAACGAATACCCATTCTCCTTTCGCTAGAAGAGGTTCAGCTTGTTTGAATTTTACGGTTTTGTTTTCTCCCGTTATCGTGTTTTTAATCGTCACACGATCATTTCGACCAATTTTTGGTAGCTCTCTAGTAATGGTTTCCACCACTTGGCGTTGTTGTCCACCAGCTCCAGCACCTATTGCACGTTGTTTTTCGGCTAACTCTTCAGAGTTTAAGACGCTGTCTTTAGTAGTCTTTAGCTTGTCTTTTGAGCGACTCGTTTTAGCTTCTTGAATCGAAGTGTCTTGTGAGGGGATGCTTCCTTTTAACAAGAAAGAAATCACTTCTCTATTAAGGCTCCCAATCATGCGCTTGAATAGTTCAAAGGCCTCGAACTTATAGATCAAAAATGGATCTTTTTGTTCGTGAACGGCTAACTGCACAGATTGTTTTAATTCATCCATTTTGCGCAGGTGATTTTTCCAGGCATCATCAATTAATGCGAGCGTGATATTGCGTTCAAAATCTTCGATAAGCTGTTTTCCTTTGGAAGCGTAAGCTTTCTCTAAATGCGTCACAACATTTAAGGTTTTTGTTCCATCTGTAAATGGCACGACAATTTTTTCAAACTTATTTCCCGGGCGTTCATAGACATTTTTAATGACTGGGAAGGTCAGGGTAGCATTGATTTCACCCTTTTGCTTGTAATAATCATAAGTGGTTTGATAAAGCTTGTCAATCAACTCACCTTCTGACATGTTTTCGAATTC
>JBELLO010000021.1:0-21392 GCA_042096495.1 Candidatus Arcticimaribacter sp. | reverse complement strand
CGACCTCCGGGTTATGAATCCGACGCTCTAACCGGCTGAGCTACCTCGCCATTTCAACGGTGGCAAATATAAAAAAAATGCAAACAATCGTTATGTTTTTACCCACAAAAAATAGGTATTTCTATTAGCATGTTTCTATTTTTTCAATATATTGCTCCCCTAACATTTACCTATGTCATCTAAAGTAGCCTTTTCATTAGAAATTGATTTTCACGCTTCTCCACAATTGTTGTTTCAATACTTATCGACTCCTTCTGGTTTATCAGAATGGTTTGCAGATAATGTTAACTCAAGGGGAGAGGATTTTACCTTTATCTGGGACGACAGTGAGGAGTACGCAAAACTCTTACAAAAGAAAAACAATGAAAAGGTACGTTTTCGCTGGATGAATGATGAAGAAGATCAAGATGACTATTATTTTGAATTTAAAATTGTAGTCGACGAAATCACAAAAGATGTTTCTTTAATCATTTCTGATTTTGCAGATGAAGATGAGTTAGACGAAGCAAAGATGTTATGGGAAAATCTTATTGGAAGTTTAAAACAAGTTCTAGGCGCCACTTAAATCTATGTATTCCTACCAAGGTCAAAACTATGCCTCATTAAATGAGGTTCCTGCAGATCAATTAGCTGCCTTTATTCATCAAAATGTACTTAGCGAAACCCTCGCCATTGAACAAAATAAAATTTTGTTTTGGGAAGAACATTACCTGCGCTTAATGGCCTCGATGCGTATTTTGCGTATGGAGATTCCATTGACTTTTACAATGGAGCACCTAGCAGATAAAATACATGCCCTAACAAAGCATTATGCCGAAAATAGTTTTAGTGGAAAAGTTCACTTAAATGTCGTCAAGATGGGACAGCCTACTCTAGAACATCCTATCCCAAAAACTGCCTATTCAATTTCGGCTAGTCCTTCAAATGATCCCGCGTTTAAATACCAAAAAGCATCCCAGTCCATTGACTTATACAAAGATCATTATTTGTCAACCGGACTTTATCAATCCATAGAAAATGTCGCAGAACAGTGGCGTGCAATGGCATGGACTTATGTACATGAAAATAATTATTGCGATGGGATTTTACTCAACACAGATAAGCATATCGTAGAAAGCTTAAAAGGAGCCTTATTCTTAGTAAAAGGAAATAAAATAAGTACTCCATCCATCGATCAAGGTTGCCGAAAAACGGTTTATCGCAAACAGTTATTATCTCTTTTAGAGAAAACGGAAGATTATGAAATTATCGAAGAAGCAATTTCACCTTTTTCTATTCAAAAAGCAGACGAATTGTTTGTTTTAAGCGATGCTGATGGTCTTTACAGTATCGAAAAATATCGCAAGAAAGTGTTTCAAACCACCCATGCAGCAAATATTTACTCCATGTTTTTAGCGCATATCAAGGCGTTACCTTAATTATAAGCAGGATTATCTGGGGCATTCGCCCAAATGGTGTATTTCCCTCCTTTTCTTAGCAAGGCGTTTCGCCAAAGGTCTTCTGGCTTAGTTTTAAAAAGTGAACTATAGCGTATACTCTTTTGGATTAACCAGCTTTCTAATTCGACCTCTTGCTCAAGCTGTCCTTTTGACCACCCACTATAGCCTAAAAAGAAACGACAGTTTCCAGGATGAAGGCGTTTATTTTCTACTGCTTCAAAGGCTTGCTCTATATTTCCTCCTAGATAAAGATGCTCATTAATTAGGCGACTATCGTCTACAATAGCACGACTAGCATGGTAAATAAAAAAGAGCTGATCTGTATCTACGGGTCCCCCATAAAATAACGGAAGATCAACAGTTACCTCTGGAACCATCTCATTAAGACAAAAATCATAGGTTTTATTAAAGATAAATCCCATTGGAGCTTTATCTTCTATAGTACAGATTAATACAATTGCACGATGAAACGAAAGGTCCCCTAAGATAGAGGGGTCAGCAATTAAAAAGTCTCCACTATGAAGTTGTTTTTCCATGCTTAAAATTATGCAAAAAAAAATCTCCCGAAGGAGATTTTTATGTATTGTTAAAAGCTAGGTTTAGTTTACAGCTCCTGATAACTCAGCACCAGCTTTAAACTTCACTACTTTTTTAGCAGCAATTTTGATTGTTTCACCTGTACGTGGGTTTCTTCCATCACGTGCAGAGCGCTCAGATACAGACCATGATCCGAATCCAACTAGTGAAACGCGTCCACCACCTTTAAGTGCTCCACCTACATTACCTAGGAAAGACTCTAATGCTTTTTTAGCAGCAGCTTTTGAAATTCCAGCATCTGCAGCCATTGCGTCGATTAATTCTGTTTTGTTCATAATATTTAGATTTAAATTAACATTTTAGACTTTAACAAATATATAGGGTTTATGGGAAGTCCAAAGGAATTAGGGCTTAAATCCCGTTTATTGTTAATAAATCGGGAGGATTGTTTATAACCCACTCTTATTTTACTTTTGTAAGGGGTGAAAATTGGTGTCCATTCAACAAATCTTTGACTTCCATGCGCCTTTTATTGGGCATTTGAACACTCAAACAGTTAAGAAACCCTTGAGGATGGGCGATTTTCATTTCTTTATTTTCGACGACAATGCTTAGTTCGGGGTGATTGTGGGAATAAATTTCCGCTTTAGCGGTATAAATCTTTAACCGTTCAACCTTTTGATTGTCTAAAAGTTCTGTCCATGCCACTGGATAAGGGGAGAGACCATTAATTTGTGCTTCGATTTCGAGCAAGGATTTACTCCAGTCAATTTTAGTATTTTCTTTGGTTAGCTTAGGTGCGTCTTTTTCGTTACCCACTGTTTTTTGAGGTTGGGCTTCTATTCCTTTTTCTAGTGCATTTAAGGTAGTGACAATTACTTCTCCACCCAAAGGGGCAAGTTTATCGTGTAAACTACCTGCTGTCTCTCCTTCAACTAGTGCAATTTTTTCTTGTAAGAGTATATTCCCTGTATCGATTTTTTCGTCAATTAAAAAAGTAGTTACTCCGGTTTCTTTTTCTCGGTTGATCACTGCCCAGTTAATGGGTGCGGCCCCGCGATAGTTAGGCAGGAGGGAAGCGTGAAGGTTAAAGGTGCCTTTAGGCGGAATGGACCATACTACTTTTGGCAACATACGAAAAGCAACCACCACAAATACATCTGCATTCAGTGCGGTTAAATCATCAATAAAAGTCGTGTCCTTTAAAGAGGCGGGTTGTAAAAGATTTAATTCTTGTTCTACAGCATAATCTTTCACAGCAGAAGTGCTGATTTTTTTCCCACGTCCAGCAGGTTTATCAATATTTGTGACGACTCCTACAATCTTGTGTTCAGCGTTTTGAATCGCCTTTAAGGTTGTAACCGAAAAGTCTGGAGTTCCCATAAATACTACCTTTAAACTCATAGTGCACTATATTGATCTAATGTATTTCGTTTGATTTTTTGTTGGTCCTCTAGCCATTCAATTGCTATGGCAATTTGCTTGATAGAGTATTGCGGCAAAGATAATTTAAGCTGATGTGGAGCAAGGGCTTTTTGGGTGAGAATTTTCAATAAATCTTCGGTTACAGTTGAGAGATCAACTTCTGTTGTGATTTTATGGCAACTTTTTGCACTGCACTTTTTACAGTTTATTTCTTTTTTTTCGCCAAAATAAGCCAGCAATCTTTGTTGTTTACATCGATCATCTTCTGTAGCAAAAGTGATCATTGATGCAATTTTTTGTTGTTTGCTTTTAAGATATATTTTGTTGTTTCTCAATAAATCTCTTAAAGTATATTGATCCTCACGGGGGACTAACCCAATTAGTTTTAAATCACTCTTATTATAATTAAATCGTATCAGGCCTTGCTCATCATATGAATTAAAGATGGCGATAAGTTGGGCAAATTTTAACTGACTCATTCTAGTGACATCATCTAAATCGATGCTTATTTCTTGATCAAAAATACCTGGGTATTTACGGCTAATTGTTTGTAATGCTATGGCCTGTTCTTTTGATGCCTGTTCTAGTTCTCGCTTAAATTGAATTGAACTAAACAACAACTGTATTTTTGCGTCTAAAGTACTGTGTTGGATTTGATGAAAAACACTCCCTTGATCAAATAACGTAAAGCAATGCGCTACTTTTTTTGGCGAAAGCTTGTAGTTTGAGCAAAAATCGATAAAAGAGATATTCCATGATTCTTCATGTCCTTCTCCATAGGCTATATTGAGATAATTACACAAATGTTTGTAGCACTTTTCAATAAAGTCTGTTGTGGGCAGATGGGATAAAAATTGTTTTTTGGCCCTTTCGGCATCTTGCGGCTGAAAAAAGAGAATGGCTTTTGCGGCTTGACCGTTTCTTCCTGCCCTTCCTATTTCTTGATAATAATATTCTAAACTTGCTGGGAGATTAACGTGGATTACTAGACTTACATCAGCTTTATCGATTCCCATCCCAAAAGCATTCGTCGCCACGATAGCAGGGGTTTGATTGCTTTTCCAGGCGTGCAAACGGTCTTGTTTTTCGTGGGCAGATAAACCTCCGTGAAAAAAGTTAGACCTTATGCCATTTGCATTGAGTGCAGCAGAGATTTCTTCTGTTTCCCTTCGGCTACTGCAATAAATAATTGTTGATCCTTGTTCTTGTTTTAAGTTTCGAATAATACTGCCTAATTTATCTGGGGATCGATCAATCTCAATGGTGATATTTGATCGTTCAAAAGAACTTTGAAAATGCTTGTGCTCCTTTAGCTTTAGCTCCTCTATAATATCTTTTACGACTGTGGGAGTAGCACTTGCCGTAAGGGCTATTACCGGGACTTTAGGCAAGTGATTGCGCAGTGCTGATAAATGTTTATAAGCAGGTCTAAAATCGCTTCCCCATTGTGAAATACAGTGTGCTTCGTCTACTGCAATACATTGAAAATTTAGGCTAGCTAGACGTTCTATAATACGCTTCTGTTGTAATTTTTCTGGGGAACAATACACTAGTTTATAGTTCCCATAAGCAATATTATCTAGCTGTTTTTCGATTGCTTGATCATTGCCTAATGCCATACTTTTAATCCCTTTTTCATTCGCTTGTGCTACTTGATCTTGCATCAAAGAAATCAAGGGGGAAATCACAAGGGTAGGGCCGTCAAATAGGAGTGAAGGGAGTTGATAGCAAAGGGATTTTCCACCTCCAGTAGGAAGCAGCACAAGAGTGTCATTACCGCTTAAAAGCGAGAGGCAAATTTCTTCTTGTAAGGGCCTAAATTGGTCTACCTTCCAATGTTTTTGTAAAAGTGCCGCTAGTTTATCTTTCACGGCATTTTTTTAAAATATACGCCATGCGTTCTTCGGGTGTAAGAAAGGGCACCTCAATAATGGGCCCCAGCTCTTGATAACTTTCTTTTACTGCCTGATGTAAGGAGAGTGCTTCGTCAAATGACTCCATTCTACTTTCGTCTTTTTGATAAATTTCTGCTACCGGGGCAATGGTAAAAACAAGGTCATACGGGTATTTTTGTAATTCCATTTCCCAGTTTTTTTGCGGGGCATTGGTATGTCTTAGATAGGTAGTAACATCGGCTAAACCACGATCAAAAAAGATCATATGTTCTTTGTCGTTCTTTGCAATGATATCTTCTGCTTGAAGAAATTGTTCTTTTCTATCGTTCCAGATCAATTGGCTAAACGCCAAAGGATCCTCTGCAAAGAAGTTCTCTTTCCCTTCTGCTTTTCCCATTTGTATATACTTTCTCGAAGCTTCGTCAATGCAGGGGTAACCTTCTTTTTTTAAGAGATTGATCAGGGTCGTCTTTCCGCTGCCGGGTCCTCCTGTAAGAACAATCCGTTCGATGTATTTCTTTTCTGTTTCGATAACCTAAGATTTCGTTTATATTTGTATAAAAATAGCTCAAGCGAATGCTTCCAAAAGAAAATCCAGAAGAATTTTATTCACGATTTCACGAACAACTCCTCAATTCGCAAGATTGGCCAGGGGTATATTTGTTTAAATTTATTTTAAGAGAAGGAGAAGTAAAAGAGCAAGTCTTAAAAGATATGTTTACCCAAAAAGAGGCCGTTTTTTCTAAGAAAGCCTCTTCAAAGAAAACCTTTACTAGCTTATCGGTAAAAGTAACAATGGAGGATCCAGATGCGGTCATTGCCATCTATAAAGAAGCCCAAAAGATTAAAGGACTAATTACCCTATAATTTTTTCTTTTTTCATTTAAACACTACATTTACAAAAGCATACCAAAAAACTACCCAACCATTTATGGAAGCATTGCAATACAATTCCGAAAGGACCCCTTTGATTATACCCGAATACGGACGTCATATGCATATCATGGTACAACAGTTAAAAGAGACTGAAGACCGTGAAGAACGCAATAAAAAAGCAAAAGCCATTATAGGAGTGATGGGGAATCTCAACCCACATTTACGTGATGTACCTGACTTTCAACACAAGTTATGGGATCAATTATTTATGATGTCTGACTTTTCACTTGATGTAGATTCACCTTTTGAGCAGCCCGATAGAGCTGTATTAGAGCAAAGACCAGAACCTTTAAATTATCCACAAAATTTCCCTAAATACCGTTTTTATGGTAATAATATAAAGAGTATGATAGATGTGGCCTTAGGATGGGATGAAGGAGAAATGAAAGATGCTTTGGTGTACAATATTGCGAATCACATGAAAAAGTGTTTTTTGAATTGGAATAAAGACACAGTGGATGACCAAGTGATTTTTGATCACCTTACAGAACTTTCTAACGGTCAACTCAAAGTGAAAGAAGAATACTTACCACTTACCCTTACTCAGGACGTATTGCGCATGAAGTCCAAAAATGGGAATGGACCAAAAAGCAATGGCAGTGCTAATAAGCCAAGAAAAAACAGAAACCGTAAACGTTATTAAACGCTATCCATGGGGACATTCATCATTGAAGGTGGACATCAATTAAAAGGTGAAATCACACCGCAAGGGGCAAAAAATGAAGCCCTTCAAATTCTATGTGCTGTGTTACTTACAGCAGAAGAAGTTACCATCAACAACATACCAGACATCATCGATGTCAATAAACTCATTCAATTACTGATTAACTTTGGGGTTAAGGTAACCCAGCTAGGACCGGGATCGTACCGCTTTCAAGCCGACGAAGTCAACCTCGATTACTTACAATCTGATCAATTTAAAATTGACGGAAAAGGTTTAAGAGGCTCAATTATGTTAGTGGGACCATTATTAGCTCGCTTTGGAAAAGGAAGCATTCCTAGACCAGGCGGAGATAAAATTGGGCGACGTCGTTTAGATACTCACTTTGAAGGTTTAATCAAGCTTGGGGCAGAGTTCAACTATAATTCAGAAGATTACTTTTATTCTGTCGAAGCAAAAGCATTAAAAGGAACCGATATGCTTCTAGATGAAGCATCCGTGACCGGGACAGCCAATATCGTTATGGCGGCTGTTTTAGCCAAAGGAAAGACCACGATTTATAATGCTGCCTGTGAGCCTTACTTACAACAGCTGTGTAATATGCTCATCCGCATGGGAGCAAAAATCACTGGTGTTGGATCAAACCTATTGACCATAGAAGGAGTAGAAAGCCTCAATGGAACAACTCATCGTGTTTTACCTGATATGGTTGAAATTGGAAGTTGGATTGGCCTTGCTGCGATGACTAAAAGTGAGTTAACCATTAAAAATGTCCAATGGGAATACCTAGGGCAAATTCCTTCTGTCTTTAGAAAACTAGGCTTAACCATAGAAAAAAGAGAGGATGATATATTTATCCCTGCCCATACAGAAGGCTATGAAATACAAAGCTATATCGACGGATCAATTTTAACTGTTGCAGATGCTCCCTGGCCTGGGTTTACACCAGACCTATTGAGTATTGTTCTTGTTGTAGCCACCCAAGCAAGAGGTAGTGTTTTAATTCATCAAAAGATGTTTGAAAGCCGTTTGTTCTTTGTCGATAAATTAATTGATATGGGCGCAAAAATCATCTTATGTGATCCTCATCGTGCGTCGATCATTGGCCATGATTTTAAATCACAGCTAAAAGCGGCCACCTTGACTTCGCCAGATATACGCGCAGGAATTTCTTTATTGATTGCCGCTCTATCGGCACAAGGAACTTCGACCATCCATAATATCGAGCAAATCGATCGCGGTTATGAAAGAATTGTTGAACGCCTTCAAAAAATAGGCGCTAAAATCCAACGAATGTAAGCACCACACCACCCAAATCCTTTTTATGCGACCTACCTACTTTATTCTCCTTTTTCTTTTGGGCAATATACTTTATGCTCAAACCACGATTTTTGGAAAAATTACTGATGCCGAGTTTAACGCTCCTTTACCTTATGTCAATATTGGGATTCCTGGGGCTGGGATTGGTACAGTAAGTGATGAGGCAGGCTATTATTTACTTGAAGTCCCCAATCACAAGATCAATGATTCGCTCTATTTTTCTATGGTAGGCTTTGCCTCCCAAAGCTTTAAAATTGATGAATTAGATGGGTCAAACGAGAAACTACTCAACATTAACTTTCAACCAGAAGCGACGGCTTTAAAAGAAGTAGTGGTCACCAGCGGAAAGTGGGAAAAGAAAGCAGTGGGAAATGAAACGTATTCTAAATTAATTACAACTGGCTTTACCACCAATCAATTGGGGAATGAAATAGCACAGTTTGTTCGGGTGAAAAAGCAGCGCCCTACTTTGGTGCAAGGCTTTTGGTTGTCCATTGCAGAAAACACCATTGAAAGTGTCATTTTAAGATTAAACATTTACTTAGAAGAAGAAGGCTTCCCCGGAGAAAACGTCTTGCAAGAACCCATCTATCTTGAATTGCCCAATGAACCACAAACCATAACGGTTGATTTAACGCCCTATGATATTTATGTCGAAGATGACTTTTTTGTTTCCATCGAATGGATTGAAGATCTGGGTGTAGAAGGCCTTTGGTTTTCTGCTGGGGTCTTTGGAAAATCCCTTTATGCACGTAGTGCGAGTCATGCACAATGGGTCAAACAACGCGCTTTGAGTATAGGGATGGGCGTAGAAATTTTGCAAAAAGAAAATTAAGAATACTTTTCCTCAATAATGCGAATAGAGTCTTGAATGATTCTTTTAAGGGCTTTAACATCTATATCGCTTAAACGTTTAATATAAAGGCAGCCTTTTCCCAGTTTGTATTTTCCTAATCCAGTAAAATCTAAGCCATCGTGCGAGAGATCGCACATAAGATAAAGGGTTAAAGCTTGCTTTCTAGGGGCAAATCCTGTTAAAAACCAATCGCCTTCTCTTCCGGTTTTATATTTGTAATGGTATTCACCAAAACCAATAATGCTCGTTCCCCATAAATGGGGTTCAGCTTGGGTGATTTCCCCCATTAAGTTTAAGAGGGTGTAACTGTCTTCCCGTTTTTGTTCCTCTGCTACAGAAGACAAAAACAAGCGAACACTTTCGTTCGTTTTTTGTGTTTTATTCTGTTTCATTTCTCAAGGATTTCTCCTTAAGGTACAAAATTATCTTTTAGAGACCTTGTTATTGCTAATGTTGCGTTGTCTGGAGCACTTAAATCGATCCACTTCTTCTCCACGACTTTTGCGGTGTTTGGTGCTTCTTCCTTGTACACGTGCACGCCATAAATTGAAACTGGAACGTTTCATTTCTCTGCGCATTAATTCAATAACATCCTGCTCTTTTAAGCCAAATTGATCTGTGATGGCATCAAAAGGGGTACGATCTTCCCAAGCCATTTCGATAATGCGATCAACTTGTTGATCATTAAGGTCAAATTTCTTCTTCATCTTTATTGTATGCTTTTTCTGTTGGGTAAGGTATGTCGTTGTAAAATGCGTTTACTCTCTTGATATACATGTGAATTCTTCTGTAAGTTCCACAAGATATCAGAGGCGTGTTTTCTGCTTTTGTCAAGATCCACGATGGGTTTTGGGTAGCTAGTCCCTAATTCGAAATTATAAAGTCCTTCTTCAAAAGGGGTAATTTCCCAGGGGGTATGGACTAGGGCAGCGGGGAGGTTTTTTAACTCAGGGAGCCATTGTTGGGTAAAGTGACCTTTGGGATCATGCTCTTGCCCATTTTTAACTGGATTATAAATACGGAGGGTATTGATTCCGGTTTCCCCAGCTTGCATTTGTAATTGCGGAAAGTGAATCCCCGGTTCAAAATCCAAGAACTGTCTGGCTAAAAAAGCCGAACAAGCTTGCCAGGGTTGCCACAACTGATGTACAAAAAACGAAACCACTAAAGCCCGCATCCTAAAATTTAAATAACCTGTCGCGACTAAACAGCGCATCGCAGCATCAACCATGGGAACCCCTGTTTTTCCTTTTTCCCAGGCAGTGATATAAGTTGGATTCAAAGGTTTTTTGAGTTGATGATATCCGCGATTAATACTCTCAAACTCCATACGACATTCCATGTCAAATTTTTGAATAAAATGCGCTTGCCAGCGTAAACGAGACTCAAAGGCGCGAATCCCAAAGCTTTTTTTTCCGGCTTCCTTTTCTGTTTCAGTACGATGTAAAACCTGTCGCATTGATAGATTGCCATAGGCGATATAGGGGGAGAGGCGACTACAACTTTTACGGGCGAGATCGGGTTTTGATATATGCGTTTGATAGTTTTGATAGCGCCCTTCAAAAAAGGAGTCTAGGTAGCGATAAGCAGCCTTTTCACCTCCAGGCTGTATTCCTTTTGCCACTGTAGTGGCACAATTTAAAACCTCAAAATGTGCGCTTAAGCGCTGCACTTCTTTTTCATGAATAAAGCCTTTTTTAAATGGAACAGGATATTGTGCTTTATTCATCAATTGGCTCCATTGCTGTATCCAGGATTTTCTATTGCGCATAGCGCGAAAAACGCCTTGTTGTCTTTTTTCAACCCATGGAATGTTGTGTTCTTGACACCAGGCAGCAACATTGAGGTCTCGCTGATAGGTTATCCCAATTCCTGTTTCGATGTGAGAATAAATTCCCTCTATGGTGAGAAGCTGTTTTAGTTGGTTAAAAACATCAATGACTTCGCCTACAACAGATAAAACAGCCGTGTTAAACGCTATTAATTGTTGATTTAAATCAACGATGGATTGTTTGATAAAATCAAAGTGACGTTCACTACTGTGCGCCTCATTTCTTAAAGAAGGTTCTGCGATATAGAGTAATAAAACCTGCTTATGGTTTTTTTGCGCCCAGTATATAGCAGCATGATCCCTTAAACGCAAATCGCGTTTTAACCATACCACTGCTGTTGGAACTGTATTAATAAGCATCGGGATTACTTAATATTGCTCCAGCACGAGCTTTGATTTCTGCTAATTCTTCTTGCGGTATTTTCTCGAGTAATCGCAGCATCATCGCCATGCGATTATTTTTGGCGAAATACTGTTTTTTATCATCGAGGAAATTCCAGTACAGACTGTTAAATGGACAAGCATCTTCGCCTAAGCGTTTCTTTTTATCATAAGCGCAGCTTTCGCAATAATTACTCATTTTATTGATATAGGAAGCGGCAGAAACATAAGGTTTTGTCGCGACTATTCCCCCGTCTGCCCACTGACTCATACCACGGGTATTGGTGATTTGCACCCACTCAATTGCATCTGCATAAATGCCCAAATACCATTGATCTACTGCATCGGGATGCACTTGGGCTAACAAGGCAAAGTTCCCTGTGATCATTAAACGTTGAATATGGTGGGCATAAGCATTGTCTAAAGAATTTTGAATACTGTGGTGAAGGCAATTCATCTTTGTCTTTGCTGTCCAGTAAAAATCTGGAAGCGGATTGTGATTTTCTAGCGCATTTTTTTCTGCATAGGCAGGCATCTCTTTCCAGTAAATCCCGCGCATATATTCGCGCCACCCAATGATTTGTCGCACAAAACCTTCGACTTGCGAAAGTTCAATCTCATCTTCATGTTGACGATAATAGGCGATGACTTTTTCGACTACTTCTAGCGGACTAATCATTTTGACATTGAGCGCAAAAGATATTCTAGAGTGGAAGAGATTAATTTCTTCAGTATGTAAAGCATCTTGATAATCCCCAAAATGCACCAATAAGTGCTCGCAGAAATACGCTAGCTGCACTAGGGCTTCTTCTCGACTAAAGGGGAAAAGATAATTGTCTGTATCTAGTGTTCCAATTGTCTTTACTCCGGCAGCATGAATTAGTTTTTCGAGGGCTTGTAGTTCTTCCGTTTTTGGAATATAAGCCACTGGAATAGCAGGGCTACCTTTCCACTTCTTGCGATTGTTTTTATCAAAGTTCCATTGCCCCCCTTCTGGCTGTCCCTGTTCCATTAAAAGGTTGAATTGCTTGCGCATATTGCGGTAAAAGAACTCTAGAATCAATTGTTTTTTACCTTCAAAAAATTGTGATAATTCTTCCCGACTGGTCATAAAGTGATGACTGTCAAATACTTTTGTGGGCAAGTCGATTCCCGCGCAAAAGGTCTTTAATTGCTGGTCTAAGCGGTACTCATCTGGGTGTTGATATTCAAAAGAAGTGATGTGCTGTTGTTCAATGATGGCATTGAGATTAGCGGGGAGTGCTTGTTGGTTTTCAGCATCATCTAGTTTGAAATAAATGACCTGATGTCCTTGTTGTTTTAGCACTTGTGCAAAATGGCGCATAGCGCCAAAGAAGCCGATGACCTTTTGAATATGGTGCGGCGCATAATCGGTCTCTTGTCGCATTTCCATGAGGACATAAGTCACTTCTTCATCAACAGTTTCAAACCATGGGTGCTGTAAGTTCAGCTGGTCTCCTAAAATTAAGCGTAGCTTCATTCGAATAAACTTTTTTGATTCCACAGCCGCTGAAATTTTCCGTTTTCATCATAGCGTTCTGCTTGCATGCGAACGTTGAATTTACGGTCTCTAGGATCATTTCCTACCCCTGCGACATACATCCAGTTGCCATAATTACTATGTACGTCATAATCGATTAATTGTGCTTCAAAATAAGCCGCGCCTATACGCCAATCGAGTAAAAGATCTTTGGCAAAATAGGAAGCTACATTTTGTCTTCCGCGATTACTCATCCAGCCAGTCTTTTGCAATTCAATCATATTGGCATTGACAAAAGGCTCACGGGTTTCCCCGTTGATCCAGGCTTGTATGGTTTTGGGATTATTTTTCCAGTGATAGTCTTTTTGTAGAATACCTCCCAGTTGGAAGATACGGTCTTGATGTTTGAGGGAAATAAACTTAAAATAATCTCGCCAAATCAATTCAAAAATAAGCCAATAGGTCGATTGATTCTTTTGTATCTGTGCTTCGTATTCTTTGATCTCCCAATAGATTTGTCGTGCAGAGATAGATCCATTCGTTAACCAAGCCGAGAACTTTGAGCTATAATCTAAGCCGACTAATCCGTTGCGGGTTTGTTTGTAGAACGACAACTTTTCGGTATCCCAGAAGTAATGTTCAAGGCGCAATTGTGCTGCCAAGCTTCCCCCTCTAAAAGGGAAAGCAGAGTGGGGGTGAACTTCTGGCGTTTTTAAGCCTAAATCTGCAAGACTGGGAAGCGTAAACTGTTTGCTCAACAAATTGCTCTCCGGCATCACTAAGGCTTCAGGAAAACTGTTGCGTACTTTACTGTATTTTTCACATTTCTTGCGAAACACGGTAAATACTTCTGGCAGTTGCTCTATCTCCATCGGTACATCCTCTGGATGGAAAAGAAATTGATCATAATGGGTATGCACCGAAATGTTTTCTGCAAGTACAGCGCGAACTTCCTCTTCGCGTTCTCTTTCTTCCTGGGTCCATTCTTTTTGCCAGTAAATATCTGTGATAGCGTGATCTTTGATCAGTTCTTGCATTCCCTTAGCGGGATCATCTAGACTAACCACTAAACTAATATTGAGGTTTAGCAAATCATTTTGAAGGTGTGCGATACTTTCAATCAGAAACTGTGCTCTAAAGGCTTCGGTTTTTTTAAATCCCCATGGTGTATCACTGTAGTGTAATGGATCAAAGCTATAAAAGGCAATGACGGTTTCGTGTATATGGGTGGCTTGATAAAAGGATGCTTGGTCCTTAATGCGCAAATCATTTCTTAGCCAGACGAGGGCTTTTCCTTTTCGTTTCTGCATCTTTTGCTACAATATTTTACATTTTCCCAGTCCTTTTCCCATTTCTTACGCCAACTAAAGGGGCGATTACAGCTGACACAAATTTTTTCTGGTAGGTGGGCTTTTTTTACCCCCCTAGGCATTGAGCGCAGCTTTATAGGTGTTCAAGCAACGTTCGCGAGCGAACTTGTGGTCAACGATGGGTTGTGGGTAGGTTAATTCTTGATAATCTGGCACCCATTTCTGGATGTATTCGTGTTGTTTGTCAAACTTTTTGATTTGATCAATGGGGTTAAAAATACGGAAGTAAGGCGCTGCATCTACGCCGCAACCTGCGACCCATTGCCAGTTCCCAACATTACTCGACATTTCATAATCCAATAACTTTTCTGCGAAGTAAGCTTCTCCCCATCGCCAATCGATCAAGAGGTGTTTACACAAGAAACTCCCTACTAACATGCGCACGCGATTGTGCATAAAGCCAGTGGCATTGAGTTCACGCATACCTGCATCGACAAATGGATAGCCGGTTTTTCCTTCACACCAGCGTTGAAATTCTTCTTCGTTATTGCGCCATTCAATGCGCTCATATTTAGGTTTAAAACTACTTTTTGGGGTGTGGGGAAAATGCCATAAAATCTGCATAAAGAATTCCCGCCAAATCAATTCTTTTAAAAAAGTAGGATTGTCCTCTTTGGCAGAATCAGCAACCATTTTACGAACGCTAATGGTTCCAAACCTTAAATGTGCTCCCGTTCTAGAGGTTTTGTCTACTGCAGGAAAATTTCTAGTTTCCTCATATTCTTTAATGACCGTCGCATTAAAGGTGTATTTGGGTTGTGGTACTGAGGAGGGGGAAAAGCCTAAGTCTTCAAGGCTTAATTGGGGTTGTTCAACGGGCGCTAGTTGATCTAAATGCGCTTCTGACGGATAGTGAGAGATGCCCTCTTCCGCGAAGCGTTTTAACCATTTACGCGAGTAGGGGGTATAAACTTTATAGGCAGTACCATCGTCTTTGACCACTTCGCTTTTTTCAAAAATGACTTGATCTTTATAGGTTTCAAAGGCAACGCCATTTGTTTGAAGAAATTCTGCTATTGCTGTATCACGCTCTGTGGCATAGGGTTCATAGTCGTGGTTGGTAACGACTTTAGTAATATTATACTTTTTTAGAAGTGATTCAAAAACGGCCTTGGGTTGTCCCAGATACATTCCAACGTTACATCTGTTCCTCTCCATAGCATCAGTTATGTCCCTCAAGGCCGCATGAATCATTTCTATTCTAGCATCCTTTTTAGGCAGCTTGTGAATGATCTCAGTATCAAAAATAAAGAGGGGAAGTACTTTATTGCCACTTGTTAGGGCGTGATAAAACCCTGCATTGTCTTCAATGCGCAGGTCCCTTCTAAACCAGAATACTGTATAGTTTTCCACTCTAATTTGTTTTTAGGTCTCCTATTCCACCATCTACGTGGAGTATTTGACCAGTCATCCATTGACTTTCTTCTCCTAAGAGAAAGGCGGTCATCTGGGCGATATTTTTTGCTGTTCCCACTTTTTTTAGTGGGTGACGTTCTTGTGCTTTTTCCAGTTTAGCTTCATTGTTTAAAAACTTATCTGCTAAAGGGGTGTCTGTTAGGGACGGAGCAATACAATTGACCCTAAACTTAGGGGCATATTCTGCCGCTAGAGAACGGGTTAAACCTTCTAGAGCCCCTTTGGCGGCAGCCACAGAAGCATGAAAAGGCATTCCAGTACTTACCGCAACTGTGCTGTAAAATACTAGACTCGCTTGTGGGCTCTTTTGCAATAAAGGCAATACGGCTTGTAAAGATTTGACTGCTCCCACAACATTCAAGTTAAAATCATCTTGAAAAGTTTGTGGCTTTAGACCACGGAAAGGGCGTAGATTAATGCTCCCAGGACAGTAAACAAAACCGTCAAGTTGTTCGGGTAAGTCGCTCACGTCAAGTGCATCGTTCATAACATCGTAGGATATATGAGAAACTTCTGCATTAGCGAGTGATTCGTTGCTTCTTGAAGCCACGTAAATGTTGTGTTCTGGTGCCAGTAAATCCACCAAGGCACGGCCTATTCCGCTCGAACCACCAATGATTAAAATGTTCTTTTTCATAGCTATCTAATCCCTAAATTCGCCGAACAACTCAACGAGTTTATTATATCTGTAATTAAAAATTTGATTTAGTTGTCTTTTAACAAAAAGGGGGTGCGCAATCCTTCCAAGCATTCCTAATGGTAATTTGTAGTCAACAATATCAATCATCTCCACACCCCCTGGTATGGCTTTAATAAAATGTTTGTGATGCCAAAGGCTGTATGGCCCAAATCGCTGTTCGTCTACAAAATACTTTTGGTCCTCTACATGGGTGATTTCTGTCACCCAGCGCAGCGGTAACCCCATTACTGGAGTAACGATATACTTGATGATTTGACCTGCATACATTTTGTCTTCTGCTCCTTCTAGGATCTTAAATCCCATGTAGTCAGGCGTAATGGTTTTAAGGTTTCCAGGGTCGGATAGAAAATCCCATGCCTGTTCAACATTGATAGGTAAATTTTGGACTGTTTTAAGTCGGTAGACCATAAGAGCAATTTTTTGTAAATATATGAATGTTTAACGATTTAAAATAAAGATTAAACATGTATTATTAGCAAGCTGTCAACTTTTCTTTGTTAAAAAGGATTGAGAATGGAAACATTTTCTACATTTGATTAACAATAAAAATTTAATCGAATGAAAAAATTAATCTACTTGCTAGCGCTCTGCGTTTCGAGCGCAGCCCTAGCACAAGTTCAAACCCCACAGCCTAGTCCGTCTTCTAAGATTCACCAGACGGTTGGTTTAACCGAAGTGAGTGTCGAGTTTTCACGACCAGCAATGCGCGGAAGAGATATTATGGGAGCTTTAGTTCCTTATGGTGCCATCTGGAGAACTGGCGCAAACAAGAATACGGTTATCACCTTTGGGGATGCGGTAACTTTTGGGGACCAAGAATTAGCGGCAGGAAGTTATGCACTCTATACGCGTCCAGGAAAAGACCAGTGGGAAGTGTTTTTCTACGCTTCTACCGAAAATTGGGGAACGCCAGATCCATGGGATGCGAGTAAAGTGGCTGCAACCATTGAAGTAGCACCAACCACTGGAAAAGACATTGAGTCTTTTTCTATTTGGTTTTCAAACCTACATAATAACGGGGCAACCCTTAATCTAGGGTGGGCAGATACGCGTGTCGCATTGCCTTTTGGCGTGCCTACAGTAGCCAAAGCAACCGCTTCTATCCAAGAAGCCTTAAAGAAAGATCCTAAGCACCGTGATTATTACAGTGCAGCAGTGTATTACCTGCAAGAAGGTCAAGATTTAAACCAAGCCAAAGCCTGGATGGAAAAAGCCATTGAAGGAAAAGACGATGCTTACTGGTATTTTCGCCAATACTCTTTGATCCTAGAAGGATTGAAAGATGTAGACGGAGCGATTGCAGCAGCTAAAACTTCTTTAGCCCTAGCTGAAAAAGCAGGAAATCCTGACTATGTACGTATGAATAAAGCTTCTATTGCTGAATGGAGTAAATAAGCTTTAATGCCCAATATCATTTAAAACCCTACCGTTTGGTGGGGTTTTTTAGTCTTTTCTCTAATTCATTGTATTTCATGATATAGAGTTTTACAAAGATATATAATTGTATATTATATTTGAATCTTTATTTGTTAAAAAAGATTCATTTTCCCAATGAAAGTCTTTTTGAATAACGCTAAAAAATAGTTGAAGCTGTAGCTGCATAAACTGGATTTGGGTACTCCAATTTACATAAATTAATCTATCCTTAGAGTAGCGCTATTCCTTATTGAACTGCTGTAAGAGCAGTGCAAGTGAGACCGTCAACAGCGCCCCAATCACATTCAGCCATAAAAAGCTAACCCAGTCCTGGGTGAAAATAAAGATGATCATTGCTTCGCTTACAATGGCAGCCCAAAAGACGGCTTTCCCTTTCACCTGCTTAAAGAAGAAGGCGACTAAGAAAACCCCTAAAATGGTGCCATAGAAAACAGAACCGATGATGTTGACCAGTTGAATAAGGTTTTCAACCAAACTACCAAAAGCCGCAAAAAGGATCGCAATTCCACCCCAGAGCAGGGTAAAGCCTTTAGAGGCATTGACAAAGTGCGCCGGGGATTTTTCACCTACATTGCGCTGGTATAAATCTACGGTAGTTGTGGCCGCTAGTGCATTTAATTCAGAGGCAGTAGAACTCATCGCGGCAGAGAGGATAACGGCTAATAATAAGCCGACTAGGCCTTTAGGTAAATAGCCCAAAATAAAAGAGATAAAGACATAATCCTTATCGTTTGTTTCCTGCTGTGGATCTGCCTTTTTGATCAAGGCTTTGGCTTTTTGACGTTGTATGCGTTCTAGACCGTCAATCTTAGCAAGATTTTTTAAGGTGATTTTATCGATGTTTTTTTCCAGCATGGCATGCCGTAGAATTTGCGTAGCGCGATGCTCTTCATCTAGTTTTTGATAAGCAGCCGCTTGCGGCGAATTGAGCACGGTTTCGACCCCTTTTGGGTTAAAGTGTAAAGGCGAGGTTTCAAACTGATAAAAGACAAAGACCATGACCCCCACTAAAAGGATAAAGAACTGCATAGGGACTTTTAAAAAGCCGTTCATAATCAAGCCCATTTGACTTTCTTTTACCGATTTACCAGAGAGGTAGCGCTGCACCTGACTTTGGTCTGTCCCAAAATAGGAGAGGGCTAAAAACAGTCCGCCAGTGATCCCACTCCAAAAGGTGTAGCGGTTGTTAGGGTCAAAACTAAAATCGATAACATCCAGTTTGCCTGTTTTTCCGGCAATTTCTAAAGCTTTTGTAAACCCGATTTGATCTGGAAAACTATCGATGATATACCAAAAGGCAATAATCATCCCAAAAAAGATGATGAACATCTGCTGTTTCTGGGTCACATTGACCGCTGCTGTTCCGCCAATGACCGTATAAAAAATCACCACTAAGCCAATCAGTAAAATCAATGGTTTTAAAGGCCAGCCTAAGACGACACTTAAAATTATGGCAGGAGCATAGATCGTAATCCCCGCTGCTAAGCCGCGTTGTACTAAAAAGAGAATGGCCGTAAGGGTACGGGTGCGCTGATCAAAACGCTGTTCTAAAAACTCATAAGCCGTAAACACTTTTAGCTTGTGATACAGCGGTATAAAAAAGAGACAGATGATGATTACGGCAAAGGGCAAGCCAAAGTAAAACTGCACAAAGCCCATCCCGTCGTGAAAAGCTTGACCTGGGGTAGATAGAAAGGTAATGGCACTGGCCTGAGTTGCCATCACAGAGAGACCAATGGTCCACCAGCGGGCGCTATTTCCGCCTTTAAGATAATCGGTGATACTTTCGTTTTTGCGATTTTTCCATGCCCCATAGCCTACAATAAAGCCTAAGGTGCCCACTAAGATGATCCAGTCTATTGTTGTCATGCGCTGTAACTATTCATAAAAAGATAAAAGCCTCCCCAATAAATAATATTGACTAAAGCTAGATAAAGATAAATGCGTTTGTCTTTCATATTTATAAAGCAATTAGGTTAAGTAAGAGACGATAGGCGCCAGGGACTCCAGCGGGTAACTCTCTAAAGAAACTTAAGCCAGTGTAAACCACTGTCCCTTTCCCGTGTTGAGCGACCAAAAGACTACCTAACTTTTCTCGCTCTCCTTCATCGTTCATTCCTAAAAGCGGAGTGAGTTTAGGATCCCAATTACTGGCAAAATATAAACCGCGCTCTTGGACCCAGCTCTCAAAATCTTTTGCAGTGATTGTATGGGGATAATTTAATGCAGCATGTTTAGGTTCTAGGATGCGTACCCGACTGTTTTCATCTGTCACACGATCCCTAGAGAGTTCGAGAGGGTAAGGCAGAATCTCTTTCGTCTGCATTCTTCTACTGGTGTTGTACTGCACGATTAAAGTTCCGCCTTGTGCGGCAAAATCAAATAAAAGCTTGTTCTTATACTTTAAACTTTCTAAAACATTAAAGGCGCGAATCCCCACTAAAACGGTGTCAAATTCATTGAGTTCTTCCTGGCTAATGCTTTCTATATCAATCGTACTGATGGGGAAACCGATGGCTTGAAGGTTAGTTTGGACTAAATCCCCTGCGCCCATGATGTAGCCTACTTTTTTATTGGGTAAGCTTAAATCGAGTCGCACTAGTTTCGCTTCGCTAGGCTGACTCACATATTGTTTTGGGATATGCTCATAGTTGATTTCTTTCACCGAAAAATTCTTGTCCATCGTTTTCCCATTGATGTGAACCAGTGGCCCCATCAAACCACTTTCGGCTTTTGCGGTAGGGGATAGCTGATAAGTTACAAAGGCAGACGTCCCACGCCCTTTAAGGCTTACTTTCTTTTTAGCTTGATCGATGGTCCACCCACGAGGGAAGCACAATTCTACTTCCCCTTCAAAAGCTTGCCCATAATTGGTGACTTCTAAACGAATGTTTTGAGCTCTGTCGTTAGGGTAGAGGTTGACTTCCTTTTCAAAATTGATCCCTAGTTGGGGTAAGGTGTAAAAAGGAGTTACTACCTCCCCGCGAACAGGGTCATTAATGCGATAGTTGATTTTTTCTTCAAAGACAATTGTAGTTCCATTGACATTAACTGCGATAGCCATGGTTATTGCCGGTGTTTCTGGCTGTCCGATTAAGCTTTTGTCTTTTACTTTAAAGACCCCTAAGCTCCCTTTTTCTAAAAGCCAGTAAGGAGACCCTAATGCTTGCCCTATGGAATATCGAATGTCTTTTTTATAGGCGGTGTTATTCGTTAATGCTTGTGCTAAACTAGTTTCTCCTACTTTTTCAATGCTGATGTCTTGCTGGCTTTGATGCACAGCGTTGAAACTTATTTTTAGTTCTTCTCCTTCTGTGCCATAGCCTCTATCACTATTGAGTTGTAACGATAATCCTGCACAACTTTTGATCAAGGCTTTAACCGCTTTTAATTTGCGGGTTTTCCAAACCGAAGGAGATAAGCTTTCAATGGCCTGGTGAATTTCAACTAAAACAGCAACACTTTTTTCTGGGGCTTTAAAGTCATATGCTGCTAAAGCTTGATCGACAAGCTTCCCCACTTTTTCGCCGCCTTCTACTCTTGTCCAAGTGGTATTGATACCATCAAAGGGATCATTATTCTCAGGGCGGTCTCCATTGACCAATTCGATATATTCTGTTCTTGCGCCTAAACTGGGAGAACTCCCAAAGCCTTGCGATTTATGTGAACTTCTACTAGCTGCAGCAA
>JBELLO010000020.1:0-21916 GCA_042096495.1 Candidatus Arcticimaribacter sp. | reverse complement strand
TCTTTGGGGCGATCTACTGGTGGATGGTAAAATTTGGCTTTGCCATCGCAGGCGGATTGAGTGGCGCTATTTTCTCTGTAATTGGTTTTGACACAGCCCTTGAAGTTCAACCAGAATCTGCCATTATTGGGCTGCGCTTATTCTTCTCTGGATTACCGATTTTAGGAACATTAACTGCCATGTACATCATGCGTAATTATGAGATTTCTGAAGAGCGTGCCAATGAAATTAAAGAACAATTAAAACTTAAAAGAGCAGAACAAGCTTAAGGTATAGTCATGAAAAACATCCTCACTTTAATAAGTCTTTTCCTAGCCTTAACAAATCTCTGTGCGCAAGAAAAAGAATTGGTCTGGGCAGACGAATTTGATGGAAATGAATTGAACCTAGCCGACTGGTCAATTATCCAGGGAGATGGTTGCCCGCAATTATGTGGCTGGGGCAACGATGAACGCCAAATTTATACTGATAAAAATCATCGCCTAGAAAATGGAATGCTTTACATCAAAGCAGCAAAAGAAGGGGATCATTATACCTCAACCAGAATTAACACCAAAGGGAAGAAAGCCTTTCAATACGGTCGTTTTGAGGTACGTGCTAAACTCGCGATAGGAAAAGGAGTTTGGCCGGCCTTCTGGCTATTGGGAACCAATATTGATCAAGTAGGATGGCCCTTATGTGGTGAAATAGATGTCGTAGAATATGTAGGACGCTCTCCACAAGAAATCTTTACCTCCCTCCATACAAAAGCTGGGCATGGGGATAATGCGAGCACTAAAACTACCCCGATAAAAAATATCGAACAAGGCTTTCATATCTATACCGCAGACTGGACCGAAGATCAAATCACCTTTTGTGTCGACGGTAAAAAGGTGTATACCTTTGCCCCAGAAGATAAAAGCCCAGAAGTGTGGCCCTTTAATCAACCTTTTTATTTGTTGGTTAATCTAGCGGTGGGTGGAAATTTTGGCGGGAAAGACGTGGATGAATCCGTCTTTCCACAAGAATTTATCCTCGATTATATCAGGGTATATCAATAGAACTTTAATGGACGATTTTTTTGGATAAACGCCATAGCAGGTAAAAAGCAAGCAAGCTTAAACTACCTAGCAAAACCCCTTGCAGGGTTTCTCCATAGATAAAATAACCCGTGCTAAAGAGGGCGCCATAAATAGCAAAAGCACCGATAAACATACACAGAATCCCCTGTGGAACGTTCCATCCCTTGGAAGAAGTTTTTAGATCTTCTGCAGACATTTCTTTTCTTACGACAGCCCATCCAGGACCCCCAGGTTGAATCTTTTGCACAAAAGAAGTTAAGGTCCCCATATCTGAAGGAGAAGTCATTAAAGTCACTCCTACCCAGCAAAGGGTTGTAATCCCAACACTCATTAAAAATTGAAGATCGTTAGCGATAGACGAAAAGCCTAAGGCGGTATGAATCACTTGGAAATAAATGGCTAAAATAAAAGAAACCACCATCGCAGTTAACTCACTGTATGCATTAATTCTATACCAAAACCAGCGCAGGATAAACAATAGTCCTGTCCCAGCACCGATTTGTAACAAGATTTGAAAAGCTTGTAAAGCATTACTCAATACTAAGGCAAATAAGGCAGAAAAAACCATAAGCAGCACGGTCGATAACCTCCCCACAGCGACCAAACGCTTCTCAGAGGCAGTAGGGTGGATAAAACGATGGTAAAAGTCATGTACCACATAAGAGGAACCCCAGTTTAAATGAGAGGAAATAGTCGACATAAATGCCGCGATTAAAGAAGCCACTACTAGTCCAATGGCCCCTGCGGGAAGCAAAGTCATCATGGCGGGATAGGCTAAATCATCGCGTATAATACTGGCATCCATTTGCGGAAATGCAGCTTGGATCGCGTCGAGATCAGGAAAAATAATCAGAGAGGCTAAGGCAATCAAAATCCACGGCCAGGGACGCAAGGCATAATGGGCGACATTAAATAAAAGCGTGGCCCAGATCGCGTGTTTCTCATTTTTAGCCGACAACATTCGCTGGGCGATATATCCCCCACCTCCAGGTTCTGCCCCGGGATACCATACACTCCACCACTGAACTGCAATGGGTAAAACAAAGAGGGTAATCAATAATTCGCGCTGGCTTAAATCTGGGATAAAGTTTAATTTATCACTCACATTAGGGTGGGTTAACAATTGTTCTAAACTCCCTATCTGAGGTAAATCAATCAAATAGGCTGCCGCCCAAAAGGTTGCTCCCATAGCAAGGATAAACTGGAAAAAATCGGTTACAATCACCCCTTTTAACCCCCCCATAGAGCTGTAAATTACCGTAATCACAGAAGCCACTAAAACTGTTTCTACTGGTGAGAAACCTAACATCACTCCGCCGATTTTAATGGCAGCAAGACAAACACTAGCCATGATCATTACATTAAAAAACACCCCTAGATACAGGGCGCGAAATCCCCTTAAAAAGGCGGCTTCTTTCCCGCTGTAGCGCAATTCATAAAATTCGAGATCGGTAATCACCCCAGACTTTCGCCACAGGCGAGCATAAACAAATACCGTCAACATCCCCGTCAATAAAAAGGCCCACCAGACCCAGTTACCGGCAACACCATTCGTTCGAACAATATCCGTTACAAGGTTAGGGGTATCGGCAGAAAAAGTGGTGGCAACCATCGAGATCCCCAATAGCCACCAGGGCATATTGCGACCCGATAAGAAAAAGTCTGTGGTGCTTCGACCAGCAGAGCGCGCTAACCATAGGCCTACCGCTAAGGTGAGTCCAAAAAATAACAGGATAATCCACCAGTCTAAAGAGGTTAATTGCATAATTCAATTGGTTTGATGGATTAAAATACAATAAATCATTGAAACGGCTATTTCATTAATTCCCTGTTAAAGCTTTTTAAAAAGAAGAGATATTGTGTAGGTTTGACCTATGAAAGGGTTCTTTTTAGGCTACTGCGCTATATTGCTATGTTCGATGTCTGTATGGGGGCAAAACGAAAACAAGCCCGTACAGCGAAAATTTGATGTTGACCCCGCCTCAAAAACCCTTTTAAAAATACCCGAAGACAATCCCCTACCCAGCTACCTCCAAAAAGATTTTTTATCGAATACCCCACAACCTAACACCCCGAATAAAGGCTTTGAAAAAGATATTCAAATGGGGTTTGATGAACAGTTTATCGACCCCGGTCAAGAATATTTGGAACGCCTACAAACACCAGAAGCAGAAAAAAATCCTGGAGACTTTAAAGTGGATCAATATTTGGGCGACTTTAAAAGCAATGCCAAAAGCGTTAGAATCGTTTTTCGCGACCACCAGCATCCAGATGGAGACCGCGTTCAAGTAAGATTAAACGATATTGTCTTTTATCCCAATATTCTCTTGCAAGAAAGTTATAAGAAGCTGGATGTCGATTTAAAAACAGGCTTTAATAAAATTGACTTTGTTGCCCTTAATCAAGGAGAATCTGGCCCTAACACAGCCGAAGTTCGTGTCTATGATGATCAAGGAAACCTAATGATGGCCAATCGCTGGAACCTAGCCACTGGAACAAAAGCCACTTTTATTGTCGTTAAAGACGAATGAAAATAATCATAAGATTTTTTCTCCTAAGCACATAAATTGTACATTTCCCAAAATTATTTAAATCATGAAGAAATTTTTTCAATTTGCCCTAGCTATTAGCCTACTTTCGCTTGGCTTCGTTGCCTGCGAACAACCCCAGGAAAAAAATCCTGGAGGGATTGATCTAAGTTTAATGGATACTGAAGTTCGTCCACAAGACGACTTTTACAACTACGTCAACGGTAGCTGGATGAAAAATACCGAAATTCCAGACGACAAAACCCGTTGGGGGAGCTTTAATGAATTGCGTGAAAACACCGATGCCGACGTGCTCAACATCTTAAAAGAAGCAGCAAACGACCCTAAATTAGATACTAGCGCAGATGAAGCAAAAGCGGTACAATTATTTCAATTAATTAACGATACAATCGCGCGAAATGAACAAGGCGTAAAACCTTTAATGCCGCATTTAGCCCGTATTAGTGAAATCAATTCTCTTGCTGATATTCAAACTTATCTAGAAGAAACCCTCCCTAAAGGGGGACGAGCTTTGTTTAGCTTTGGCGTATCTGCAGATGCGAAAGACAGTAACAAAAACGTTCCACAGCTCTATCCTGGATCTTTAGGAATAGAACGCGATTATTACCTCAAGGACGACGAGGATTCTAAAAAAATTAAAACCGCTTATCTAGCGCATGTCGCCCGTATGTTTGGTTTTATAGGCAAGTCTGCCGAAGAAGCCAGCGCAATTGCCGATCAAGTAATAAAGGTTGAAACACAATTAGCCGCTGCGCGTTTAGACAAAGTTGCACGTCGTGACCCTGCAAAACGCTATAATCCAAAAACAACAAAAGAGCTTAGTAAAATCACCACAAGCATCGCATGGCCAAAATACTTTAGCGCTATCGGTGTAGAGGGAATCGAAGATGTTGTCCTAACTGACTTAGGCTATTTCTCTGCCCTAGACGAAGTGATGAAAAACAATAGCGTTGAAGACATCAAAGCTTATCTATGGTGGACCATAATCGACGGTACTGCTGGGCGTTTAAGCATGGAAATGGATCGCGCTAACTGGGACTTCTACAGCAAAACCCTGCGTGGAGCCATTGCGCAAGAACCTTTGGAACAACGTTCCATTAGAACCGTTAATTGGACCTTAGGCGAAGCCTTAGGAAAACTATATGTCGCGCAAAAATTTCCCCCAGAAGCAAAGGCACAAATGAAGGAATTAGTCGGCAACCTAATCAAAGCCTATGAAAGCCGCATTAATGCACTTGAATGGATGGACGACGCCACTAAAGCAAAAGCCATTGAAAAGTTAGAAAAGACAAATGTTAAAGTGGGTTATCCAGACAAATGGAAAGACTACTCTTCTTTATCCTTAACAAACGATGCTGGAGAAGCCACTTACTTTGATGCTATGGTCAATGTCGCTGCTTTTGAGTATGCAAAAAATATCGCAGAATTAGGGGAGCCAGTTGACAAAAGCAAATGGTATATGTCTCCTCAAACAGTTAATGCTTATTACAATCCACCCTATAACGAGATTGTTTTTCCGGCTGCGATTCTACAACCCCCTTTCTTTGATTTTACGGCAGATGCTGCTGTGAACTATGGCGGTATTGGTGGGGTAATTGGCCACGAAATCTCCCACGGTTTTGACGACTCTGGTGCAGATTATGATGCAAATGGTAACCTTGTCAACTGGTGGACAGAAAAAGACCTCAAAGAGTTCAATGGTTTAGGAGATAGACTCGCAGATCAATACAGTGCGATCGAAGTCTTAGAAGATACTTTTATCAATGGGAAGTTTACCCTTGGTGAAAACATTGGAGATTTAGGAGGAATTCACGCTGCCTTTGATGCCTTAGCCCTTCATCATCAAGACAATGGCAAGCCAGAAGCCATCGATGGCTTTTCTGCAGAAGAGCGCTTTTTCTTATCATGGGGAACCATCTGGAGAGCTAAAATCCGTGATGAAGCCCTTAAAAATCAAGTGCGCACTGACCCACACTCGCCGGGTTACAACCGTGCGACCCAACCCCTAAAAAACATGGATGCTTTCTATACTACATTTGATGTAAAAGAAGGAGACGGGATGTACTTAGCAGAAGAAGATCGCATTTACATCTGGTAAATAATACAATATATTTTACACTATAAAGCCAAGGGAATCCCCTTGGCTTTTATATTTTCGTTCTATGGAAAGCTTTGCTGAAATATTGAATGAACTTATCGGCTCACTAGAATGGGTGATGTTGACCCTTATCTTAGGTGGGGGAATCTATTTATTACTTCAGTCGAGGGGCTATGCCTTATGGAACATAAAAAAAGGAGGGCAACTTCTTTTTCAAAAAGAAAATGATAAAGGAATTTCTCGTTTTGAAGCCCTTTCTGCGGTTCTCGCTTCTACTGTGGGGCTGGGAAATATTTCTGGGGTTGCCATTGCCATTTATATGGGTGGTCCCGGGGTGTTGGTTTGGATGTGGATTACTGCTGCCTTAGGCGCGGTGATCAAGTTTTATAGTTCTAGTCTTGCGGTGATGCTGCGCGAAAAAGAAAAGGATGGGTCTCCGCTAGGTGGTCCCATGTATTATATGACTTTAGGCATGCCAAAGATGGGGAAAAACCTGGCCATATGGTTTTCGTTTGCAGGACTTTTTGGGGTGCTTCCTGCATTTACAGCCAATCAATTGACCCAAACCGTGGTCACGGTTGTACAACCCGATCAATACCTCGAACTGGGGGATCTATATTGGAAAATTATTTTAGGAATCCTCTTTGTATTGATTGCGGCCTGGGTCATTCTAGGTGGACTTGAAAAAATCGTTAAGGTAACCGCAAAACTGGTTCCGCTTATGGTAGTACTCTACTTTAGTATGGGGGTTTTTATTTTAATTGATAATTCAAGCTTAGTACTCCCCGCTTTAAAGGCCATTTTTACAGAAGCCTTTAACCTCAACACCGCCGTTACTGGAGGATTTTGGGGGCTTGTACTATTGGGGATTCGTCGGGCGGTTTTTTCTAACGAAAGTGGGGTGGGAAATGCTCCCATGTACCATGGACAATCTGAAACAAAAGAACCTATACACGAAGGGCTTGTCGCCGCTTTAGGGCCGCTTTTAGATACCGTATTAGTGTGCTCTATTACAGGAATTATTATCATTATTAGCGGGGCTTATCTAGGGCAAGACTTAAATGGAATTGTCTTAACATTAGAAGCTTTTGACCGTCTTTTCTTTGGGATTGGGGATCAATTGCTTTTATTAATGGTGCTTGTTTTTGGGATCTCGACCCTCTTTACTTATTCCTATTATGGTGTAAAATGCCTTGACTTTTTAACCCAAAAAAAATGGGGTTATATTTATAATTATATCTACTTGGGGAGCATTATTTTATCTGCCGTGGCAACAGTTGATGTGGTAATTGGCATCATTGATTTATCTTTTGCCCTTATGTGTATCCCTAACATGATTGCCATCTTGTACCTTTCTCCAAAGGTAAAAGAACGCATCCTCTCCCTCCAAAATCAAGAGAAAGCATGACCCAAAAACAATGGCTGATTTTAATGATGATTGCCATCCCTTTAGTGGGACTTTACTTTAAGGTATTCGCGCTATTTCTCGTACTCCCCCTTTGGCTTTTAAAGCCTAAAAAATAAACTGAGTACTACTTTTCTGCGCTTTCAAATTATGTGTTAGTTTCCAGTTTTAGGTTGTTCTGATGCAAGAAAAATTTTTATCTTCGGACAATGAATCAAGCGCAGGTATTTAGGGATATTCACGGGAATACAATTGATCCCATTGAACACACCCGAAATATTTTAGCAAAAAACCCTTTCGTCAATATTCATATTGGGACAGATTCACAAAGCATTGCTAAACAAACCCGTTATATCACAGTGATCGCTTACCGCTTTGGCAATAGAGGAGTGCACTATATTCTCAAGAAAAACGGCATGCCACAAATTAAAGATTTATGGACCCGCTTGTGGAAAGAAACAGAGATGAGTATCGATGTAGCAGAATGGATCAAAAACACCCTCAATGTAAAAGCCGAAATTGACATGGACTACAACGAGGATGAAAGTTTTAAATCCAATAAACTTGTTAATGCGACTAGGGGATGGGCTAATTCTCTGGGCTATAAAGTAAATATAAAACCCCACGGGCAAATAGCCACAAGGGCAGCAGATTATCATTGTAAATAACCCCCCTAAAAGTATACATGAAAGCATTTATCTTTGATCTCGATGGCGTTATCGTAGATACCGCAAAATATCATTTTATCGCCTGGAAACGCATAGGCGAAAAAGTAGGTTTTACCTTAACCCACGAACAAAACGAATCTTTAAAAGGAGTGAGTAGGGTAGAATCATTAGACCGCATTCTAGCCTGGGCAAAAGAAGAACTTACTCAAGAAGAAAAAGAGCGTTTATTGATTGAAAAAAACCAAGACTATTTAGCTCAAATCGATGATATGGGTCAAGAAGAAATTCTCCCTGGGGTCTTGTCGCTATTGCAATATGCCAAAAAAAATAATATCCCAGTTGCCTTAGGCTCTGCCAGTAAAAATGCCACAGCCATTTTACAAAAATTAGGGATCACCAGCTATTTTGATGCCTTAGTAGATGGTAATCATGTGACTAAATCAAAACCAGATCCAGAGGTCTTTTTAAAAGGCGCAGAAATCTTACAGCAAGACCCAAAAAACTGCATCGTCTTTGAAGACGCCGCAGCAGGTATACAAGCTGCAAAAACTGCTGGTATGACCACCATAGGCATGGGCACAGCAGAAGAGGTTCAAACCGCCGACCATTGCTTCAATACTATGGAAGAAATTACGCACGAATTTATTAGCGCACTATAAACATGCAATTAAAACATTACCCACACCACCCCTGGAAAATTATTGAAGAAGGATGGCTCGCCGAAAATGTCGAATCGTCTGAAAGTATCTTTAGCCTTGGCAACGGAGCCATGGGACAGCGCGCAAATTTTGAAGAAGATTACAGTGGTAACACTTTTCAAGGCAGCTATGTAGGTGGGGTTTATTATCCCGATAAAACAAAAGTAGGCTGGTGGAAAAATGGCTATCCAGAGTATTTTGCAAAGGTGCTCAATGCTCCTAATTGGATTGGGATTCATATCGTCATAGATGGGGTTAATTTTGATTTGGCTAAAGCCAAAGAAATAAAGCAATACCGCCGGGAATTAGATATGCAAACCGGACTTTATTCCCGTGATTTTATCGCTGTTCTTGACAACGGACTCGAAATCACCATTAACAGCAAACGTTTTTTATCACTGGCTAGACCAGAACTGGGCGTGATCGATTACAACATAACAGCAAATAAGAACATCAACATTGCTGTCACACCCTATCTAGATGCAGGAATTAGCAATCAAGACAGCAATTGGGACGATCAATTCTGGGCGGTAGATCAAGCTTGGGCAAAAACGAATCAAGCCTATATTGAAGCCCATACCTTAAAAACAAATTTCTCTGTAGGTACCTTTATGGAAGCTGCTGTTTGGGATAACGATCAAAGCATATCAGCGCAAAACAGCACTACAGAAGACCATAAAGCTGCCGTCCATTTTGAACATCAACTTAAGGCTGGAAATACTTTGCGTATCGCAAAATTAGGCGGGTATATCAGTAGTAGAAACCACCCTAAAGATCAATTAGAGCAACAAGCAATAAAGGTTCTAAGCGAAGCGAGAAAATTGTCCTTTGACGCCCTCTATCAAGAACAAATAGCTGCCTGGAAAGCGGTCTGGAAAAGTGGGGATATCGCCATCGAAGGAGACGTAAAAGCCCAGCAGGCCATTCGTTTTAACATCTTTCAACTCAACCAAACTTATACTGGTGAAGATGCAGGCTTAAATATTGGTCCGAAAGGATTTACAGGTGAAAAATATGGCGGTAGCACCTATTGGGATACCGAAGCCTATTGTATCCCATTCTACATGGCTACTAAAAATCAAAAGGTCGCTAGGAATCTCCTTACCTATCGCTATTTACAACTTGATAAAGCCATAGAAAACGCAGAAAAATTAGGCTTTAAAAATGGTGCGGCACTCTACCCCATGGTCACCATGAACGGAGAAGAATGCCATAATGAGTGGGAAATTACTTTTGAAGAGATTCACCGCAATAGCGCCATCGCTTTTGCCATTTTTAATTATACTCGTTACACTGGCGACAACAGTTATATCCCAGAAATGGGCTTAGAAGTCTTGATTGGAATTACCCGTTTTTGGGCCCAAAGGGCCTCCTATTCTGCAGCAAAAGAGCAGTATGTTATCTTAGGTGTTACAGGACCCAACGAATACGAAAACAACGTTAACAACAATTGGTACACGAACTATAGTGCACAATGGTGCCTCAATTATACGGCACAAATTATTGAAGCATTACGCAGTAGTTCTCCTAAAGAAGCCGCGCGAATTGAAGCAAAAACCGCCTTTCAATCAACAGAACTTGAACAGTGGAAAAAGACTGCGGCACAAATGTATTTACCCAAAGATAAGGACCTCAACATCGTACTTCAACAAGATGGGTTCTTAGATAAGGAAATGATCAAAGTAGCAGATTTAGACCCTAAAGAACGCCCTATCAATCAACACTGGTCCTGGGATCGCATCTTGCGTTCTCCTTACATCAAACAAGCCGATGTGCTACAAGGCATGTATTTCTTTGAAGATCAATTTGAGGAAGATACCCTTAGAAGAAACTTCGATTTCTATGAACCTTTTACCGTTCACGAGTCATCACTATCGCCTTGTGTCCATTCAATTTTAGCGGCAAAACTAGGAAAAGAAGATCAAGCCTATGCCTTTTATTTACGCACCGCAAGACTCGATTTAGACGATTATAATACCGAAGTGGAAGAAGGACTACACATTACATCTATGGCAGGTACATGGATGAGTATTGTTGAAGGTTTTGCAGGAATGAGGGTGAAAGAAGGAGAACTCTCTTTTAACCCGCGTTTACCAAAAGCATGGAAAAAAATCGCCTTTAAAATTAATTTTAGAGACCGTATTTACACCATTAGCATAGCACAAGAAGGATTTAATTGTCAGGTTGAAGGAGAAGCAGAAACAAGCCTTCTAGTCAACGGAAAACGATATGCGTTTCAACAAGTGTTAAACCTGGTTTAATCACAGGATAATAGTCGCTGTTAATACTTCTGTTTTAATCGAAATTCAACGATGCCTAAAGCAATGATCAAGGAACAAAACAGAAAGACATAACTAAATAACAAGGCTGTCCAGTTAGCAATCATACCCAATAATACTGGTCCTGTAAGAAAACCCATAAACCCGATCCCAGAGACAGTAGAAATTGCCTTTGAAGTGCTCAGTGCCTTGTTTTTTCCTGCTAGGCGAATAATTTCTGGCACAACCACAGAAAGGCCAAGGCCTAAGAGGCCAAAGCCAAAGACACTAAGCCCAGTTGTCGCACTTAAAATAAAACCATAGCCGATCATGGCGATTAAAAAGCCATAGCGCAAGGTTTTTATTGCGCCTATTTTTTGGCTAATGCCATCCCCTAAAAAACGCCCGATGGTCATGGTTAGTGAGAATAAAACAAATCCAAGGCCAGCTTTATTTTCGGGTAATTGTACTACTTCAAATAAAAATAGGTTACTCCAGTGTTCAACGGCCCCTTCATTAAAAAGCACAATAAATGAAATCATCGATAAACCTAAAACTGGCGCGATATTTTTAAAGATATTTGCTGCTGGTGCTGCGGCTAATTTCTTCTCTTCTACAATGGAAGTATAATTTTTGGCTAGGCCTAAATTACTTAAAAGCACAAAAACGGACATCAATAACATATGAGCGCTGGGGCTTGCAAATACCGCTAATAAAATACTCCCAATTCCTGCGCCAAAAAACCCTCCCAAACTAAAGAAACCATGGGCAGCTGACATTAAATTATGTTGATCTCTTTTTTCAATAATCGACACCACAGCATTCATAGAAATATCTGTAAATCCAGAAAAAACGCCTACTAGAAACAAACTTCCACACAAGGCGAAATAGCTGGGTGCAAGCAAGGGTAAATTAAAAGAAAGGGCTAAAAGAACAATCCCCAAACGGGTAGAGCGCCCAGTGCCTAATCTCTTATTGATGGTGGGGATAATGGGAATAGAAAACAACAAACCACAAGCTGTAAAAAACAAGGCGGTTCCTACTTCTGCATCATTGAGATCAAATTTTGCTTTAATATGAGGTAGATATAAAATCCACGTCCCCACTAAAATATTGATAGAAGCAAAAACCCAGGCTGGGGAAAAATATTTTACATTAGAGAGTATAAGCAGTAACGATTTCATTTTAAATAAATGATATGCAGGCAAATTTACCCCATTCTGTGCTAGAAAAATGCTTTTAGAAAAAGATTATTACAGGTCTTTTAAAAGGTCATTCACAGATACTTCAGCTCAAAAGCGATTCTTTTAATGGTTACTAAACCCATGTTGACTTCTCCTTTTTCGATATGATGTAGTTGAGTTCTTGCGATATCACAATCAAACGCAAAAGACTTTTGATCTATCCCTTTATCCTCTCTTAAACGCTTGATGCGAAGACCTAAAGCAATAAAGAAAATGTTATCATTCTGTTTCATTTTATGATAAAACTCAAGCTTTTTAGTATATTAATTGTTCAGAAAAGCGAACACGTAAAATAAATAGATCAACTCATGGAGAAAGATATCGATCGGTTATTTAGTTTTGTTAGTCCAAACGACTTAAGAAAAAGCGTTTTACACGTATTTTTCGGTTGCTGTTCTAATCGTCAAGAAACACCTGATAATTTTGAAAAAATTACAGAAGACATTCAACACTTAATTCATTTCTTGGATAAGGCGACAGAACATCAATTACAATAGGCGTTTAAACAAAACATATTTTTTACCTTTGTTGCTCACTTAAACGTTTATAGCATGCAACTGTACAACAAACTAAGTGCGCAAGAGAGAGCGTCCATGCTTGAAGAAGCAGGGACAGAACGGCTTACATTATCGTTCTATCAATATGCGCATATTGGCAATCCTCAACTTTTTCGCGATCACCTTTTTTTGGCTTGGGACAAGCTAGAAGTACTGGGCCGCATTTATGTCGCTCACGAGGGGATTAACGCACAACTTTCTGTTCCTGCTCCCAGATTTGAAGCATTTAAAGCGCATTTAGACAGCATTGAATTTCTTGAAGGGGTACGGTTAAATATTGCTGTTGAGCAAGATTTAAAGTCATTTCTTAAACTTACCATCAAAGTACGCCAAAAAATAGTGGCAGACGGACTAAATGATGAAACATTTGACGTTACCCAAAAAGGGAAACACGTCAATGCAGAAGAATTTAATCAATTGTTAGCCGACCCCAATACGGTTTGTGTTGACATGCGCAACCATTACGAAAGTGAAATCGGCCATTTTAAAGGAGCCGTAACGCCAGATGTAGACACCTTTAGAGAATCTTTACCCATTATCGAAGAAGATTTATCTACCCATAAAAGCGATAAAAATCTATTGATGTATTGCACCGGGGGGATTCGATGTGAAAAGGCATCTGCTTACTTTAAGCACAAAGGTTTTGAAAACGTTTATCAATTAGAAGGAGGTATTATTGAATACACCCGTCAAGTAAAAGACAAAGCACTAGAAAATAAGTTTATCGGAAAAAACTTCGTCTTTGATGAACGTCGTGGAGAACGTATCACAGAAGATATCATTGCCCAATGTCATCAATGTGGCACCCCTTGTGACTCCCATGTAAACTGCGAAAATGAAGCCTGTCATTTGCTGTTTATACAATGTGAAAGCTGTGGGGAAAAAATGCAACACTGCTGCTCTGACCCTTGTAAAGAAATTATCCAATTGCCCATAGAAGAACAACGCGCTTTGCGAAAGGGCACACACAACAGCAATAAAATCTTTAAAAAAGGACGATCAGAAGTCTTAAAATTTAAATCGCATTAACCTTTTTTTGGGAAGGCAGTTTTGTTAAAACCTCCTATCTTTACGAATCAACCAAAAAAAACGAACTAAATGGCATGTGCTTCTTGTACTTCTGCAGATGGAACCCCACGCGGGTGTAAAAGCAACGGAACTTGTGGCACCGATAGCTGTAATAAACTAACCGTCTTTGACTGGCTGGCGAATATGCAGTTGCCGGGGGGAGAACAAGCCTGTGATTTAGTCGAAATTCGCTTTAAAAATAGCCGGAAAGAATATTTTCGCAACGAAGACAAGCTACCCTTAAAAATCGGAGATTTAGTCGCGACTCAAGCGCAAAGTGGTCACGATATCGGGATGGTAACCCTTACAGGAGAATTGGTGCGTTTTCAGCTGCGCAAAAAGAAAATCAAAGAAGATAGCGAAGACATTCTCAAGGTCTATCGCATGGCCACTCAAAACGATATTGATAAATGGCAAGCCGCACGTGACCGCGAAGCCGAAGTGCAAAAACGCGCACGAGAAATGGCCATTTTTCTTCGCTTAGAAATGAAAATATCTGATGTTGAATTTCAAGGCGATGGGTCAAAAGCCACCTTTTATTATACTGCAGAAAATCGCGTCGACTTTCGTCAACTAATTAAAGATATGGCGCAGGCCTTTAGCATTCGCATTGAAATGCGACAAATTGGGTTAAGACAAGAAGCCTCTCGTTTAGGCGGTATCGGCTCCTGTGGTCGAGAACTGTGTTGCTCTACTTGGTTAACAGATTTTAGAACGGTTTCAACTGCCGCTGCACGCTACCAACAATTGTCCTTAAATCCGCAAAAACTGGCTGGTCAATGTGGTAAGTTAAAATGTTGCTTGAACTTTGAATTAGACGCCTATAGAAAAGCCCTAAAAGGCTTTCCAAAGATAGATGCAAAACTACATACTGAAAAAGGAATCGCTGTTTGTCAAAAAGTAGACATCTTTAAAGGTCATATGTGGTATGCCTATAAAGGGGATTGGATGACATGGCATTTGTTGAGCAACAAACAAGCCAGTGAAATTGTCCAAAAAAACAAGGCCAAAGAACCGGTAGCGAGTTTAGAAGAGTTCGCCCTTGATCTTCCGATAAAAGAAGAAGAAAAAGTCTTTGAAAATGTCGTTGGCCAGGACAGTTTAAATCGTTTTGATCGTCCTAAAAAAAATACACGAAACCAAAAGAAAAACCGCAATCGCAACCGCAATCGCAACAGAAGAGCGCCTCAGAAAAATGAATAAAAGCCGGGTATTTATCAATCTTTTACTCCTGTTATTATCTACAGCTTGTGGAGGAGAAAATGCTTTGTATAGAGAAGATCAAAACACCCCAAATGGCTGGAAGTTAGAACAGCCTATAGTGTTTAATGTGGAAGAAGATCTTTCAACGCCCATTGACATGTATCTGCATATTCGCAATGATCAAGCCTATCCTTTTTCAAATATATTTTTAGTCGCTACTGTAAAAAGTAAAGACAGTGTAATTGAAAGTGACACCCTAGAATATGCCATGGCAAAGCCCAATGGCGAATGGTTAGGAAGTGGGTTTTCTTCTGTTAAAGAAAGTAAATTGTGGTGGAAAGAAAACTGGCAACCACAAAAAACAGCTCCGTATACCATTGAAATTGCACAGGCAAATCGGGTAAATGGCAGAGAAAAAGCAGCCCCTCAATTAGAAGGGATTGTATCCGTAGGTTTATCCATTAATGCAAGAGAATAATCCATGGCAAAGAAGGTAAAAAAGAAAAAAAAATCCATCGACTTTAGCAAACCAATAAAGCTATTTTGGTTGTGCTTTGGGCTGGGCGTTATACTTGTTGCTGGAGTTTTTGGAAGTGCTGCGATAGGGCTCTTTGGCCCTATGCCTCCTTTGGAACAATTAGAAAATCCCAAAACAAATTTAGCCACGCAAATCCTCTCTGCAGATGGAGAGATTCTAGGAAAATTCTTTTACAACGACAATCGTACCCCAGTAGCCTTTAACGAACTCCCTGATCATCTTGTCAATGCCTTAGTCGCCACAGAAGATGAACGTTTTTATGCCCATTCTGGAATTGATTTTAGAGGGACTTTTCGCGCGATTGCTTATTTAGGGAAACGCGGGGGAGCAAGTACCATCACCCAGCAGTTAGCCCGACAACTATTTGTTGGGGTGCGTTCTAGAAACAAAGTACAAGCTGTTACACAAAAATTTAAAGAATGGGTCCTGGCAGTTATGCTAGAAAGACGCTATACAAAGCAAGAAATCATCGCCATGTATTTAAATATATATGATTTTGGTTATCAAGCAGATGGAATAAAATCAGCGGCTAAGATTTATTTTAATAAAACCCCTTTAACGCTTTCAATTGAAGAAAGCGCTACCCTAGTTGGAATGTTAAAAAATTCCTCCTTATTCAATCCCAAAAGACGCTTAGAAATGACACAGGATCGGCGCAATGTTGTCTTCCAACAGATGTACCGCAATGATTTTATCACAGCAGAAGAACGGGATTCTTTACAAAACATACCACTGGTTTTAGACTTCACACCCGACTCTCACAGAGAAGGTTTAGCAACTTATTTTCGCACCTATGTAAAACAATTCTTACAGGGCTGGGTAAAAGACAACCCAAAAGCAGATGGGAAGAAATACGATATTTATCGCGATGGCTTGCGCATATACACCACCATTGACTCTCGTTTACAAGCCATGGGAGAAGCAGCGGTTGATGCGCATATGAAGAACTTACAAGAAGAGTTTTTTAAGCAAAACACTAAAAGCTTAAACCCTACTGCGCCCTTTTTAGAATTGAGAGAAGGAGAAATCGATACGCTTTTAGAGCGATCGGCGCGACGTTCAGAACGCTGGAGAGCCATGCGGGCCTCTGGAAAAGACGAAGAAGAGATTTGGGACTCCTTTAAAATCCCTACCCCTATGTCAGTCTTTAGCTGGAAGGGAGACATTGATACCATCATGACGCCGCTAGACTCTATGCGCTATTACAAACACTATCTGCGTGCGGCTATGATGTCGATGGATCCCATTAATGGCCATGTGAAAAGTTGGGTTGGTGGATTTAACTACAAGCATTTTCAATATGACCAGGTGCGACAAGGGCGACGTCAAATCGGATCAACCTTTAAGCCCTTTTTATACGCTACCGCCATTGACCAATTGCGTTTATCACCCTGTGATATTCTCCCCGATGCCCTCTTTTGTATCGAACCGATGAAATTTGGTAATGTTGAGGCATGGTGCCCAAAAAATTCTGGGGATAAATACGGTCAAATGCGCACCCTTAAAAATGCCTTAGCGAATTCTGTCAACACAGTCAGTGCGCGTTTAATGGATAAAGTAGGACCAGCACCAGTGGTTAACCTGGCTAAAAAAATGGGGATTACCTCTTATTTACCTAAAGTACCTTCAATTGCATTAGGTACTCCAGACATTAGCCTTTTTGAGATGGTAGGAGCCTATAGCACCTTTGCCAATAAAGGTATTTATGTAAAACCCATCACCATTACCCGTATCGAAGATAAAAATGGAACAGTCCTTTATGAAGTTGCTCCAGAGACTAAAGATGTTTTAAGCGAAGAGTCGGCCTATGTGACTTTAAACTTATTAAAAGGGGTAACCGAAGGCGGTTCTGGACAACGTTTACGTCATAATGTCGCAACAGAAAACTATGCCTATCAAGCCGTCGTAACCGGATATCCATATGAATTTAAAAACCCTATAGCTGGGAAAACAGGCACAACCCAAAATCATTCTGATGGATGGTTTATGGGAATGGTCCCCAATCTTGTTACTGGGGTTTGGGTAGGAGGAGAAGATCGCGCAGTACATTTTGATAATATTGCCTATGGGCAAGGGGCAAGTATGGCTTTACCCATCTGGGCAATGTATATGAAAGCAGCCTATGAAAACCCTGATTTAGGTATTTCTTTAGAAGATTTTGAAGCGCCAGAGTTTGTGGGGATTCCATTAGATTGCCAACCGATTGATCCTAATGCAATCAACCCCTTAGAAGAAAAAGAAGAAGACTTAGACGAACTGGGCTTCTAAGACTGTTCTGCTGCTATCCACTCTGCAAAAGAAGTTTCGGTTTCGCGTAATTTAAGCGCGACTAATGCAATGTTTTTAGGCAAACGATTTTTGATCTTATTGGCAAAATCAATCACCATCATTTCACTGGTAGGCTGGTAGTTCACCCTTAAAACCTTATGCCCTCTTTTTTCCATTTCGTCTGCCAGGTCTTTGTGAGGAGTTGTAATGTTTAAAACCGTAGCATGATCAAAAGGGTAAACAATTTCTTCACGTACAATCTTTTTTAAGTCGCTAAAGTCAATTACCATTCCGTTTTTTACATGAGAAGGATCATCGATAGGAGTTCCCTTTACTGTGACCGAAAGTTTATAACTGTGCCCGTGAACATTTTTACAGAGACCATCATAGCCATGTAAAGCGTGACCGGTTTCAAAGGTAAATTCTTTTGTAATGCGAATAGTTGATGACATAAAATGAACGACTTGATTTCGTTGTGCAAGTTCAGTATTTTTTTGCAATTGCTTATCTAAAGCAAGAATTTCTTAGCTCTTCTTAAAAGAATATTTTAAACCTGCTTACCTTTGCCTAATATATTCTAATCTCATGAAAAACATCTTAGTTCCCTTAGGCGTATCTGAAAATGCAGAAAACACCTTATCCTATGCGATTGAATTAGCCCTCACTACGCAATCGACACTTTATGTAATGGATTCTTTTCATCCTAGTTTTCACAATGCGCATTTGCTTAATGCAAAACAGGCGGTAGAAAACAACAACACAAAAAGAATCAAAGAATTGGTTCAGCGTATTGAACATAAAGGGGTTGATATTCAAATTGTTCGCTATGAAGGAGATGTTTTAAGCGGGATTGCCTCTCTAGATGAAAAAGTAAATCTGGACTTAATCCTTTCTGGTCCCATGCCTAATGCCGATAACGAGGCGGTTTTCTTAGGTCCTACCGCAGGAAAATTAGTCAAGAAAACCGATATTCCTGTATTGATCGTTCCAGAAGGTTTTTCTTTTGCTTCGCCAAAAAAGGCACTGTTTGCCTTTAAAAAAGGTAAAATTAAAGGCGATCGCTCTCTTGCACCTATTCATTTTTTCCAGCAAAATTTTGCCACAAAAATTGATCTTCTTTTGGTCAAAGTTCCTGGAAGAGAAAGAAAAGACTTACAAATTGACCATGAGATTGTCGAGTTGTCAAACGAAATGACTTCCACAGAAAATGGCACGGTATATCAAGGCGTTCTCGAGCATTTTAGAAGCTTTCAACCCGATTTATTAACTGTATTTGCCCGTAAACGTGGCTTTTTTGCTAAACTTATCGAAACAGATGTAGTGTTGAAAAAAGACTTTTTTACAAAAACGCCTCTCTTAGTATTAAAAAACCGCAAATAGTTGAAAAAGCTACTCCTTTTAGTGGTTTTTTTATGGGGAACTACCTCGCTTTTTGGGCAAAGCCGTTATTTTAATTTAAACGTTGATAACGACCTATTTTTTGTTACAGATTACTACTATTCCAGTGGGATCTTTTTACAATATGGAAAAGAAATCTTTGCTGAAACAACTAACGACAGCCTTAGAAAATTCCAGCTGTTTGAAGTAGGGCAAGAGATTTATACCCCCTCTGACCGTTTTTCTATCGATCCACAAGAATACGACTATCCCTATGGAGGCTGGACCTATATTAAAGTGAGTCAGCAAAAAGAAATCAGTAAAAACAAGCAATATGAAATAGGACTGCAACTAGGGGTGACTGGAGATTGGTCTCTTGCCAGATGGATGCAAAACACTTATCATACAAATGTTCTAGGGCTTCCAGAAAACGCATGGGTAAATCAAGTTCCAGAAGCATTTCATCTTAATGTTTTTGCGCAGTATTTCTATCAAAAACAATGGGGGGAATACCTGCGTTATATCCATCAAAACTACAGTAGTATAGGAACCCAGCGTATGCATTTAGGGAATAGAATGGGACTCAATATTGGGAATGGAACAGTCTTTGGCCTTGGGGCTAACACCCTTTATAATCAAGGGGACGGAGACGCCATGTATGTCGGTATAAATAGTAGTTATGTCTTTCACGATTATATGATTGAAGGGAGTTTATTTAATGACAAGGCCCTGTTTACGGCAGAGAATATTCCCTTTCGATATGAAATCGAAATAGGTTTTGCGATTCAAAACAACCGATGGAAATTCCTATTCCTTTATAAAAATCGATCCCGTGATAATGCACTTCAACCCACAGCATCCCATCATTTGATGAATATTACTTTAAGTCGTTTTTTTAATTAATACAATTTTGCCTTTAATTTGTACCATCGTTTAAATATTGATTATGAAAAAAATAATTTTCGCCCTTTCTACCGCTTTATTGATGACCTCTTGTATAGTGGTCAAGGTTTATGATACCCCAAAAAGTGAAGACGCTCAACCTAAAGTGATCAAGAAGAAGCGCGTCATGCTCTCTTCAGATCGCAAAGTCACTTTACCAAATGGAGAAAACGAAATCCTGTTTTTTGGAGATGGTTTTCCTCCTCCACCAGAGGTTTTTCATTTTAAAATAGACGATAGTCTTGTCCATCAAATGGGCAGAGATAGTCTCAATACAAAAGGAGTTTTTATTTTAAAATTAGACGATGCAGATAGCCTATCTGCAGGCAACTTTAACTGGACTTCTAATACTGGTATGCATCATAATATGTCGCATAAAATGATGAAGGCCTGTTGTATGATGTCTCCAGAAGATTGCGTAAAAAAAGACAGTGTTTGTGCAGGCATGTCTGGCGAAGCTACTGCAGAAAAAAGTATTCGCATTATCAAGATTGATCAAAAAGCTGCAGACGAAAAAAATACTTTTGTCATCAAAACAAAAGGGGGTGAAGATAAAAAAGCACCTTTAATTGTTATCGACGGAGAAGAAAAAGCGCCCGGCTTTGACCTTCAATCGATTGTTCCAGATCAAATTGAACGCATTGATGTTTTAAAAGAAGAAGCTGCGACTAAAAAATTTGGCGAGAAAGGCGCTAACGGCGTTATTCTAATTACGATGAAGGAGCAATAGGATTCTCCCAAAAATAATAATTGTGTTCCTGGTCTAGTGCAAATCCCATCTTAGGGTATAGCGCATTGCCAGGAACATTGTTTTTTTCTGTCTCAAGACTAATCCCATTAGCCTTAGTGATTTTGCAATGTTCTTGGGCTGCTTTGATCAAACCTTTACTGATGTGTTTTCCGCGGTGTTCTTTTGCGACATATAAGTCGTTTAAAAGCCATAAGGCTGCCATATTTGTAGAAGAAAACAATGGATATAGTTGGGTAAAGCCCACCACTTCTTTTTCGAGTAATGCCACAAAAATAACGGACTCTTTTTGCTGCATGCGATCGCTTAAAAAAAGTTTTGCGCCCGCTAGATCGCTTTCTTTTTTGTAAAACACCCGATAGGCATCAAACAATTGTGCGAGATCATCTAGATGGGCCTCTTGAGCACGTTGAATCTGTATCATTTTTTGGATTGATTAGGGTTTAATATGGTATAGGCGATGCCTAAAGAAAAGCCTTTAAAATTTTGACTTACTCTGTCTAGTGGATCACTACTTCTTTTTTGAAAATGAAAGCCTAAAGAAGCCGAAAACTTGCGATAGACCCTATAATGGGCACTTGCCACTACCCCTATACTATTGATAAAAGTACGACTGGGGTAAGAAAGAGGTGCTGTCGCGGGAGGAGGTTGCCCGTTTGCCGAAAGAAAGAACTGATAACTCCCGCCCAGAGATAAGCGCAGTCGTTTAACTGGGTAGACACTCAACAGTAAAGGAAGTCGCAAAAAACGCAATTGATCCACACTATTGTCGCTTTCATAAGCGTATTGATACTTTAAACGATGGTAGTCTACACCGCTTGTAATCCCAAAGGATTTTGCCAAGCGATAGTGCACTCTTGCACCTAGGTTTAATTGCAATTTTCCTTTGCTTTCTCGATTGGAGGGTTTTGATAAATGAGGTTGCACCAAAACGTCAAAATTCCATTTGCGATAGTATTCTAAATCATAAGCGTTTTTACCATACTGCTGGATGAGTAGGTCGGGACCTTGCGCAGTACTTGACCATAAACCTGCAAAGAGCAAAAGGATTAAAAGGCAAAAAGACCGCATCATATTATTGGGTTTTAGCTAAAGATACACAAAAGCCAAAGGAACGTCTTTTCGCTTGCTAAAAGCGAAAGATTTTTCTTAATCCATAAAGGAACCAAAGGAATACTGCGATCCACCAAAGGATAAAAAACCAATCGTTTTTTGTGGTGCCATTCCAGCCCAG
>JBELLO010000019.1:0-22035 GCA_042096495.1 Candidatus Arcticimaribacter sp. | reverse complement strand
TTTCCTATTTGATCTACATGCCCTTGAACAATATGCCCGTCTAGACGAGCCCCTAATTGCATCGCACGTTCTAGATTGACCTTGTCTCCTACTTGCCATTGAGACAAGTTTGTTTTATCGATGGTTTCTTTAATTGCTGTAACGGTATAGGTGTTTCCGTCGATTTCAACAACGGTTAAACACACCCCGTTATGGGCGACACTTTGATCAATTTTTAGCGCTGGAGTTAAAACACTTTCTAGGCTAATGTGAACATTTTCCTTTTCTTTTCTAATTTGTGTAATGGTCCCAAAATCTTCTATAATTCCTGTAAACATAAGCTCGTTGATATTGTTTAACTTTGTTGTCAAAAGTAGCAAATAATCAAGCAATGGAAGAGAGAGGCCGTAAAATAAAAGTGGGGATTTCAATTGGGGATCCTAACGGGGTGGGGATAGAGATTATCCTTAAAATCTTTCAAGACAAACGCATGTTTGATTTTTTCACGCCCATCGTTTTTGCCAGTACTAAGCTAATAAGCTTTCAGCGAAAGCATTTTAACCTGCCAACGGCTTTGTCCCCCTATGTCTTAGGCAAAAAGCCTAGCAATAACCAAATCAATGTAGTTGAGGTGTTTAAACAGCCTTTTCAAACTGCATTTGGAGAAGCGACAAAAGAAGGTGGTGCGGTAGCGATTGCTTCTTTAAAGGCAGCGACAAAAGCATTAAAAGAGGGCGCAGTAGATGTTTTAGTTACCGCTCCGATCAATAAACACAACATTCAAAGTGAGGATTTTTCCTTTCCTGGACACACAGATTATTTAGCCAAAGCCCTTGACGGTGAAAGCCTAATGTTTATGATAAGTGACACGTTAAGAGTAGGACTTTTGACAGATCATATCCCTGTAAGCGAAGTTGCAGCAGCCATACAGCCAGCGCTTATTAAGACAAAAGTGGCTAAAATGAAAACTTCTCTCATCGAAGATTTTGGCATCGCCAAACCTAAAATTGCTGTCTTAGGAATCAATCCACATACGGGAGATAACGGTGTGATAGGTAAAGAAGACGATACTGTTTTGCGCCCAGCGATTAAAGAAATGTATGATCAAGGGACCATGCTTTTTGGCCCATATGCAGCAGATAGTTTCTTTGGCACCGACCTGCCTAATCAATTTGATGCGGTTCTTGCCACTTATCACGATCAAGGCTTAATTCCTTTTAAAACATTGACCTTTGGCAATGGGGTAAACTTTACTGCAGGGCTAAGTAAAGTGCGTACTTCTCCAGATCATGGGACTGCTTTTGATTTAGCCGGAAAAGGGGAAGCCAACACCCAATCTTTTGAAGAAGCGCTTTTCTCTGCACGTCAAATCTTTTTTAATCGAGCAGCACATCAAGAATACAGCCCCGGGATTAAGGAATAATTCTTTGGCTAAAAGGAGTTTGGAATAAAAATTTTTGTAAATTTGCCCCCTCAATGACAAGCATATGGAAACGCTAACCGAATTTGTCATCCCATTTGTAGGGCTCAAAGACGGTCAACACACCTTTGATTTTGACATTGACACAACGTTCTTTAACGCATTTGAATTTAATGATTTTGACCAGCCTAACGTCAAGGTAAAATTACTTTTTGACAAAAAGCCCGGTCTACTGAATCTAAGCTTTACCGCACAAGGAAGCCTAGGGTTAACCTGTGATGTTTCAAACGAAATATTTGAACACCACATTGATACTAGTCTAGACTGGATTGTAAAGTTTGGGGATCAATATGACGATGACAATGACGAATTTTTAATCCTTCCTCACGGAAGTTATCAGGTCAATGTTGCCCAGCCGATTTATGAAATGATAGTGCTGGCAGTACCGATAAAAAAAGTTCACCCAGGCGTTGTTGATGGCACCCTTGATTCAGCATTATTAAAAAAACTAGAAGAATTACAACCCAAAGAAGAGAAGTTAGACAATAATGATCCTCGATGGGATAAATTAAAAGATTTACTATAAAACTAAAACAGGACGAAAATGGCACATCCTAAAAGAAAAATATCGAAAACAAGAAGAGACAAAAGAAGAACGCACTATAAAGCGGCACCGTCTCAAATTGCTGTAGACACAACAACAGGTGAAGCTCACCTATACCACCGTGCTCACTGGCATGAAGGAAAATTATACTACAAAGGGAAAGTATTAATTGACAGCGCTGAAGAAGCGACTGCTTAATTATTTTCTTTTATCAAGCTTGATGCTCTCCTTTTTGGAGAGCATTTTTCATATAAAAGATTTTGTTTCGATCAAAAAACATTTATCTTCACTATGCAAATCGTTCAAGGAAAAGATAAGCATACAATGAAGCGGGATAGCTCTCAAATAACAAAAGCAGCCATTACAGCTGTTGGAAGTTATGTGCCAGAAGACGTATTAACAAACCATGATCTTGAACAGATGGTGGATACTAACGATGAATGGATAAAAACCCGCACTGGGATATCAGAACGTCGAATCGCAAAAAACCCCCAACATTCAACAGGGTTTATGGCGATAAAAGCCGCTCAAAATCTTTGTCAAAACAACAATATTGATCCCGCAACAATCGATTTAGTTCTTGTTGCTACCATTACACCAGATTATCAAGTGTCTTCGACAGCACCATATGTTGCCACTCAAATAGGCGCAACAAACGCTTTCGCTTTTGATATTTCTGCTGCATGTTCTGGCTTTCTATACGGGATGTCAACGGCAGCCTCTTTTATCAGTTCAAATCAATACAAGAAAGTTTTATTAATAGGAGCAGACAAAATGTCTTCTATCGTTGACTATAAAGACCGCGCAACCTGTATCATCTTTGGGGATGGTGCTGGAGCAGCTCTTTTTGAACCCTCAAACAATGGCTTTGGTTTTGAAAATGCCATTCATGGAAATGATGGGATCGGTAGAGAGTATCTCAACATTCAAGAAGGTGGATCACTTCACCCTATTAACGAAAACACTTTTAATGCAGGGAAGCATTATTTGAATCAAGAGGGTAGGACCGTCTTTAAATATGCCGTAAAACACATGGCAGAAACGAGTAACAAAGTCATTGAAAACAATGCCTTATCGGCAGAGGAGATCGACTATGTTATCGCCCATCAAGCGAATAAACGCATTATTGATGCGACAACAAATCATTTAGGCGTAGCCGAAGAAAAAGTACTAACAAACATTCATAAATACGGTAATACCACTGCAGCCACACTTCCACTTTTATTGGCAGATTTTGAATCTAACTTTAAAAAAGGGGATAAATTAATCTTCACCGCCTTTGGTGGTGGGTTTACTTGGGGTGCCGCATATTTAACATGGAATTACGATTATAAAAACTAAAATCACAGAACCAATGGATATCAAAGAAATTCAAAACTTAATTAAGTTCGTCGCCAAATCAGGCGCTTCAGAAGTAAGCCTTGAAATGGATGATGTAAAGATTACCATTAAAACGGGAGATGGTAAGTCAACGGGAGAGAACACGACTATTGTTCAACAAATGCCTCCAGTTGTTGCGCAACACCCATTACAAGCAGTACCGCCAGTAGCTGCGCCGGCACCAGTTGCTGATGCTCCTGTAGCAGAAAAAGCTGCCGCAGAAAACGACAACTATATCACGATCAAATCTCCTATTATTGGGACCTTTTATCGCAAACCTTCTCCAGACAAACCCATGTTTGCTGAAGTGGGGCAGCAAATTAGCGAAGGAGATGTTTTATGTGTGATTGAAGCCATGAAGCTCTTCAATGAAATCGAGTCTGAAGTAAGCGGTAAGATTGTTAAAATATTGGTCGATGATTCTTCTCCAGTAGAATTTGATCAACCCCTATTCTTAATTGACCCATCATAAACGGTAACGAACACTTTTTTTATGTTTAAAAAAATATTAATTGCCAATCGGGGTGAGATCGCTATGCGAATTATCCGTACCTGTAAAGAAATGGGGATCAAGTCTGTTGCTGTCTATTCTACAGCAGATGCCGAAAGTTTACACGTAAAGTTTGCAGACGAAGCTGTCTGTATAGGACCACCGTCAAGTGCAGAGTCCTATCTTAAAATGGCCAATATAATCGCTGCCGCAGAGATCACTAACGCAGATGCCATTCATCCAGGATATGGGTTTTTATCAGAAAACGCTAAGTTTTCTAAAATGTGTGCAGAGCATCAGATTAAATTCATCGGAGCATCTTGCGAGATGATTAATCAAATGGGGGATAAAGCCTCAGCGAAAGCAACTATGAAAGCTGCCGGAGTACCAACCATTCCAGGATCTGAGGGGATTTTAAAAGACTTTGAAGAAACCCAAAAGCTCGCTGCAGAAGCAGGCTACCCTGTTATGTTAAAAGCGACTGCCGGTGGTGGTGGAAAAGGAATGCGTGCCGTGTGGAAAGAGGATGAACTTGAAAAAGCATGGGAAAGTGCGCGTCAAGAAGCAGCAGCCTCTTTTGGGAACGACGGAATGTATTTGGAGAAACTGATTGAAGAACCTCGTCATATAGAGATCCAAGTGGTAGGAGATAGCTTTGGCAAAGCCTGCCATTTATCTGAAAGAGATTGTTCTGTACAACGCCGCCATCAAAAATTAACCGAAGAAACCCCCTCTCCATTCATGACAGACGAGCTGCGTGAACGCATGGGAGAAGCCGCGGTTAAAGCAGCAGAGTTTATTAAATATGAAGGCGCTGGTACCGTTGAGTTTTTAGTTGACAAACACCGCAACTTCTACTTTATGGAAATGAATACCCGTATCCAAGTAGAACACCCTATTACAGAACAAGTGATTGACTTTGACTTGATTCGTGAGCAAATTACTGTTGCGGCAGGGATTCCTATTTCTGGGAAGCATTATTTGCCAAAACTACACTCGATAGAATGCCGTATCAATGCCGAAGATCCATACAACGATTTTCGTCCATCTCCAGGGAAAATCACCAACTTACATATTCCTGGTGGTCACGGGGTTCGATTAGATACCCATGTGTATTCTGGCTATATTATTCCACCCTATTATGATTCGATGATTGCAAAGTTGATTACGACTGCGCAAACACGAGAAGAGGCGATCAATAAAATGAAACGCGCTTTAGACGAATTCATCATTGAAGGGGTAAAAACGACCATTCCGTTTCACCGTCAATTAATGGAGGAACCCGATTATGTTAAAGGGGACTATACCACAAAATTCATGGAAAGCTTTGAAATGAATGAATAAAATAAAAAGACCGCTATTTAGCGGTCTTTTTTTATAAGTAAAACAGCAAGACTTAGATCAAGTTTTGATCGATAAGATATTCTGCAATTTGAACGGTGTTTGTCGCTGCTCCTTTGCGCAGATTGTCTGAAACAATCCAAAGGTTAAAGGTGTTATCTTGTGAGAAGTCTTGTCTAATTCGACCTACAAAAACATCGTCCTTTCCTTCTGCGTATATCGGCATAGGGTAGGTATTTGTCTCTGGGTTGTCTTGCACAACTACTCCTGCACTTTCGTGTAATAGTTGACGAATATCTTCTACAGAAGAAGGGCCTTTTAGCTCTACATTAACCGACTCACTATGTCCTCCTACTACGGGAATACGAATCGCTGTTGCAGTCACACGAATATTGTCGTCTCCTAATATTTTATGGGTTTCTTTGACGAGTTTCATCTCTTCTTTTGTGTACCCATTGTCTTGAAAGACATCACAGTGAGGCAATGCATTTCTATGAATAGGATAAGGATAAGCCATTTCTCCTTTTTCACCAGCATATTCATTTTCTAATTGCTGTACTGCAGAAACGCCTGTTCCTGTGATAGATTGATAAGTAGAAATAACCAAACGTTCAATCCCATATTTTCTTTGGAGCGGCGCAAGCGCGACCAACATTTGAATGGTAGAACAGTTAGGGTTAGCAATGATTTTATCTTCAGCCGTTAAAAGGTTGGCATTGATTTCTGGAACAATCAATTTTTTATCTGGATCCATTCTCCAAGCAGAAGAATTGTCGATCACCGTTGTACCCGCAGCAGCAAATTTAGGCGCCCAGGCTAAAGAGGTTTCGCCTCCTGCAGAAAACAAAGCTACATCTGGCTGCATGTCAACCGCTGTTTGTAAGCCTACCACCGTGTAGTCGGTTCCTTGATAAGCAACTTTCTTCCCTACTGATCGCTCTGAAGCGACAGGGATTAACTCTGTTAAAGGGAAATTCCTTTCGGCTAAAACTTTTAGCATTACGTTTCCTACCATACCGGTAGCACCAACAACGGCAACTTTCATATTCATTTATTTTGTGCAAAAGTAGGGATAAATCTAAGAGGCAACAACCTTGCACTAGATATTATCAATAATACAACAAAATGTTATAAATAAAACTTCTAGAGAATAACCCGCTTTATTCTAGGAGAGAGTGCAGTAAGTAGCTCATAAGAGATGGTTCCTGCGTTTTGAGCGAGTTGATGTGCAGTATATTCTGCATCAAAAACAACCGCGGTTTGATGTAATGCACAGTCGATTTTAGAAACATCGACCATGATCATATCCATACAAACATTACCTATGATGGGGGCTAGTTGACCATTAATCCATACACCGCCAACTTCTTTCCCGAAACGTCTACTTATTCCATCTGCGTGACCAATGGGCAGCACTGCGATTTGACTTTTTTGTGGCGCGATCCAGCCTTGATTATAGCCTACACTTTCTCCTTTTTCAACGCTGTGAAGTTGTACAATCGAGGTGGTTAAACGAGCAATGGGTTGCAGGCTTTTGTCCCAGTCTACTTGATTGGCAAAACCGTATAGCCCGATCCCACAACGCACGGCATCAAAGTGATATTCTGGGTAGTTAAAAATTCCAGAGGTATTGACTAAATGAAAAAGGGGTGGGGTAGAAAAGGCTTCTTCTACCTGTGCTTTAAGACTCAAAAAGCGTTCTACTTGTTTTTGAGTGAAGGGACATGGTTTTTGATTTTCAGAAGCTCCTAGATGGGAATAAACGCTTTTAAGGGCAAAAGGGTAAAGGTCTTTTTTTGCTAAAAAGTGGGTGAGATCATCTGCAGATAGACCGATGCGGTTTAGCCCAGTGTTGCACTTAAGGTGAACAGGGTATTCTGTAATTTCTTTGGCGTGAAGCGCCTTTGAAAAAGCAGTAATAAAGGCAGTGCTATAAAGGGCTGGTTCGAGTCGCGCATCAATCAATAGATCGACATTTTCAAACTGTGGGTAGAAGACTAGAATAGGACATTTAATCCCGGCTTGTCTTAATGCAATCCCTTCTTCTGTATAAGCTACAGCAAGCCAGTCTGTACCCAGAGAGACAAGTTTTTGTGCGATTTCTATTGCTCCTTGACCATAGGCATTTGCCTTGACAACTGCGATAAATTTTGTGGTCGAAGCAATTTTTTCTCGCAAGCTATTATAATTGTGTGCGAGCTTTTGAAGGTCTATTTGCAGTTGGGTCACGATTTCTTTTTTTGTGCCTTCAGGTTGTTTTGTTGGAGCTTTTTTTGATTTTCCTTGTAAAAGGCGGCTCTACTTAAAGGCTCATAGGTTTCTTTTTCACCCAGTACAACGATGCCATCATCTTTTGAGGTTCTATGGCTGTATTGCGCAAGGTTTCCGGTGCGGGTACAGACCGCGTGAACCTTAGTGACATATTCTGCTGTGGCCATGAGTGCAGGCATAGGTCCAAAGGGATTTCCTTTAAAATCCATGTCTAATCCAGCGACTATGACGCGAACTCCCCTATTCGCTAAATCATTGCAAACTTGAATGATTTCGTCATCAAAGAATTGTGCTTCATCGATGCCCACCACATCACAATCATTGACTAAAAGTGGAATGTTTGCCGCAGCAGGAACTGGGGTAGAACGAATTTGATTTTGGTCATGAGAAGTGACTAATTCATCATCATAACGCGTATCGATGGCGGGTTTAAAGATTTCTACCTTTTGCTGGGCAATTTGTGCGCGCTTTAAACGGCGAATTAACTCTTCGGTTTTACCAGAAAACATAGAGCCACAAACCACTTCGATCCAGCCAAATTGTTCATTTTGATTTACTGTATTTTCTAAAAACATTTTTGTAATTTCACCAAGAAGGCTAATACACCTTCCCCCTAACAAAGGTATCAAAACAATTTGTTCTTAAGAATCCTTCTATGCTTAATCCTATCAAAAAAGAAATCGATCGGCTTGCCCACGAAATTTTAGCACAAGACGAAACTGCTTCTCATTCGGCTATATTAGAGAAAGTCCAAGAAATCTATAAAAAGTTAGTCCTACTTGAGCATTATCAAAATCAGAATAATACCACCGAAGAGGAGAAGCAAAAACAAGAAGTTATTCCCGTAATGGAAACCATAAATGAGCTTGTGACAGAACTTCCTTTAGAGGAGGAATCTGCTGCTATAGAAGATCTCTTTGCCTCTGTCTCAAACCCCGTTTTTATTAAAAAAGAGCAGGAAGAAACGCCTCTTAAAGAACACCCAGTTGAAGCAACCCCTACCACCACAGAAGAAACACTTTCTAAAAACTTAAACGATGTTTTAGGGAAAGGGATTCAAATAGGATTGAACGATCGGCTAGCCTTTATCAAAAATCTTTTTGACGATAGTGCAGAAGATTACCAAAGGGTCATCTCTCAAGTGCAAACCATGAGCAGTTGGGAAGAAGCACTAAATTTTATCGACCATATGGTTAAACCAGAGTACAATCATTGGGATGGAAAAGAAGATTTTGAAATCCGTTTTTATAAATGCCTTGAATCTAATTTTTAATACAATTAAATGAAAACCAAACAGATTATCTATTGGACGCCTAGCGTCCTCTTAACCCTAATGATGTTAGTGAGTGGATTTTTCTACACTTTGCAAACCACAGAGGTGGCCAAAGAATTCATGGCCTTGGGGTATCCCACCTATCTTATTCAACCTTTAGGCATTGCCAAAGCAATTGCCGCACTAGTGATAATAAATAATCGCTACAAAAAACTGGTTGAGTGGGCTTATGCTGGATTATTTTTTGACTTTGTGTTGGCCTTGTCTGCCCACTTGTCGATAGGGGATGGCGAATATGCTCCAGCAATTATTGCCCTAATCCTTTTAAGTATTTCGTATAAATATAAAGATCAGGTAAGAACATAAATGGCTCAACTTTTTCTTGTACCGACGCCCATAGGCAACCTTAAAGACATCACCTTTCGAGCGATTGAAGTCCTTAAAGAAGTCGATCTTATCTTAGCAGAAGACACTAGAACAAGTGCTAAATTAATGCAGCATTTTGAGATCAACACGCCTCTGCAAAGTCACCATATGCATAACGAACATGCAACCCTACCAAAGATCATTAAGGACTTAAAACAAGGAAAAAAAATTGCCTTGATTTCAGATGCGGGGACGCCAGCCATTTCAGACCCTGGATTTTTATTGGTTAGAGATGCCATTAAAAACGAAATTGAAGTAGAATGTCTCCCAGGAGCAACTGCCTTCGTGCCTGCCTTAGTCTTAAGTGGTTTGCCGAATGACCGTTTTATTTTTGAGGCCTTTCTTCCGCCAAAAAAAGGTCGCCAAACCCGCCTAGAAAAAATTGCTGCAGAAGATCGAACCACCATTTTATATGAATCTCCACACAAGTTGTTAAAGACCTTAGGGCAATTAGCAACGCTTTGCGGAGAAGACCGCCTGATCTCTATTTCGAGAGAATTGACAAAATTGCACGAAGAGACTTTTCGCGGAAGCCTAAAAGAGGCCATTTCACATTTTGAACAAAAAGCCCCAAAAGGGGAATTTGTTTTGTGCCTTAGCGGGAAACAAAAAAAATAATGATGCGCTGGGAAATTATAGCTAAACCAGATCAAAATTTAGTTAAGTCACTTCAAAAAGACTTAGGCGTTTCGGAAACCATTGCTGCCCTTTTAATACAAAGGGGTTATTCTACTTTTGAAGCAGCTAAAGCATTTTTTAGACCTCAATGGGAAGACTTGCATTCCCCTTTCTTAATGCAAGACATGGACAAGGCAGTTGATCGCATCCATGCTGCGCTAGAAGAAGACGAGGCTATTATGGTCTATGGAGACTATGACGTAGACGGGACCACCTCTGTCGCATTGATGTCTTCTTTTTTAGCAGAAAAAACAAAGAAAGTCACCCCCTATATCCCAGATCGCTATAACGAAGGTTATGGCGTTTCTTATCAAGGCATTGGTGTCGCCGCAGCCAAAGGGATTAAACTTATCATTGCCTTAGATTGCGGAGTTAAAGCGGTCGATAAAGTTGCTTATGCCAAAGAAAAAGGCATCGATTTTATTATTTGTGATCACCATTTACCGGGGGATGAATTACCCCAAGCGGTCGCTTTACTCGATCCTAAAAGAGAAGACTGTAACTACCCTTTTGATGAATTATGTGGTTGCGGGATTGGGTTTAAATTGATTCAAGCATTAAGCGAACGGTGGCAAGAACCTAAAGAGAATCTTTACCCCTATCTTGATCTTGTTGCAACAGCCATTGCAGCAGACATTGTCCCCATGGAAGGGGAAAATAGAACCTTGAGCTTTTTTGGTTTGGCGCAACTGCGCCAAAATCCACGACCGGGAATTCAAGGATTCCTATCTACATTAAAAAAGCCTGTCAATATTACCGATATTGTTTTTAAAGTTGCCCCACGCATCAATGCTGCAGGACGCATGGATCACGCCCTTGTTGCGGTTGATTTATTGAGGAGCAAAGATCCTACTGCAGTAAAAAAGATCGCAGAGGCCATTGAAGAATTTAATTCAGAACGCAGAGCAACAGACGAACGGATTACCAAAGCAGCCCTCGATCAAATCAAGCAAAGAGAAGAAGAAAGCTTTCCCGCAACAGTCGTTTATGCCGATGACTGGCACAAAGGCGTCGTGGGGATTGTCGCTTCGCGCTTGATTGAAAACTATTATCGTCCCACGGTGGTTTTAACCCGCTCTGGGGAAAATTATGCAGGATCTGTGCGATCGGTAAAAGGCTTTAATGTCTATGAAGCTTTAGAGGCTTGTAAGACCCATATGATACAGTTTGGCGGCCACAAATATGCTGCAGGTCTCACTTTAAAAGAGAATCAGTTAGCTGCCTTTAAAACGGCTTTTGAAAAGCAGGTAGAAGACACCATTTTACCAGAGCAAAGAGCGCCTGTAATTCTTTATGATTTGGCCATCCCCATAGAAGAGGTCAACCATAAACTCTATCGTATAGTCGAACAAATGGCCCCCTTTGGCCCTAAAAATATGCGCCCTGTTTTTTGTAGTACAAACTGTGTTGACAGTGGACAAAGCAAAGTTGTAGGGAAAGATCAAAGCCACTTGCGCTTGTCTGTACAAACCCCTAATGGGTCTTTAGTCGGCATTGGTTTTAGCTTGGCCACGCACCACGACTATATTAAAAGCGGAGCCCCCTTTGATCTCTTGTATACCCTCGACGAAAACGAGTGGAATGGATCAATTTCTTTACAATTGAAAATTAAGGCCATTCGGCCAAAAGAGACCGTTTAGTTTTTCAAATGATTTAAAAGTGCAGTAGTAGAAGGATCGTGAGCTGCAATACTGTTACCAGTAAGATCTGCAAGTACATTATTTGCTAATTGCTTTCCTAATTCTACACCCCATTGATCATAACTATAGATATTCCACAGTATCCCTTGAACAAAGATCTTTTGTTCGTACATGGCGATAAGTTTCCCAATACTTTCTGGGGTTAAGGCATCAATTAAAAGGGTGTTTGTCGGCTTGTTTCCCTCGAAGACTTTAAAAGGTGCGAGGCGTTCGATTTCATCCTCAGACAGGCCTTTTTCGGTCAATTCATTGACTGCTTCTGCCATGGTTTTTCCGCGCATTAAGGCTTCTGTTTGAGCGATAAAGTTCGCCATCAATTTGTTTTGGTGATCTTCTTCTGCGTATAAAGAGGCTTTAAAGCCGATAAAGTCTGCGGGGATTAATTTTGTCCCTTGGTGTATGTGCTGAAAAAAGGCGTGTTGTGCATTCGTACCAGAACCTCCCCAAATAATGGTTCCGGTTTGATAGTCGATATTTTCTCCATTGCGATCAACCCCTTTTCCGTTACTTTCCATAATCCCCTGTTGTAGATATGCAGGCAGATTGCGCAAGTACTGTGTATAGGGAATAATCGCTTCACTTTCTGCTTCCCAAAAGTTGTTGTACCACACACTAATGAGGGCGAGTACCACAGGAATATTTTCTTGAAAAGGCGTGTTTTTAAAATGTTCGTCCATTTTATGTGCACCCGCTAATAGGGCCTCAAAATGATCTGGGCCTACGGCCAAAGCGATGCTTAAGCCCACAGCACTCCAAAGCGAAAAACGTCCCCCTACCCAGTCTTTCATAGGAAAGACATTGTCTGGTGCGATCCCAAAGTCGGCGATTTTTTCGAGGTTGGTTGATACAGCAACAAAGTGTTGTGCAATCGCTGCTTCGTTAGCGTGTGTTAAAAACCATTCCCTAAGGGTATTGGCATTGCTTAGGGTCTCTTGGGTCGTAAACGTTTTGGAAACGATTACAAAAAGAGTGGTCTCTGGATCAAGGGTTTTCATGACCTCGCGAACGTGATCTCCCTCTACATTAGAAACAAACTGAACGTTAAGGTGATTTTTATAAAACTGTAGTGACTCTGTTACCATAGCAGGACCTAAATCAGATCCACCAATCCCAATATTGACCACATCAGTAATGGCTTTCCCAGTGTATCCTTTGTGCTCTCCGCTAATTACTTTATCACAAAACGAACGGATTTTTGCTTTGACCGCATGCACCTCTGGCATAACGTCTAGACCGTCTACATACAGCTGACTGTCTTCTGGCGCGCGCAGGGCGGTGTGGAGTACAGCTCTTCCTTCGGTTTGATTGATGGCTTCCCCACTAAAATAGGCATCCATTGCTTCTTTTAATCCCATTTCATGGGCAAAATCTTCTAAAAGGACTAGGGTGTCTTGATTAATGCGATTTTTAGAAAAGTCCACTAAAAAGTCTTCCCATTGAATAGAGAAGCGATCAAAACGTTTATCATCCTGGTTAAAATAGTCTTGTAAACGCTCGTCTTTAATTGCTTTAAAATGTGCGTTTAATTTTTGCCAACTTTTAGTTGTAGTGGGGTTGATGTTTGGTAGTGCCATGTTTAGTTCATTGCGATGGTTGATGTCTTTTCCTCAAAAGAGAGACAATTCAATTGTTGTTCGGTTTCTTTAATATGGGCAAAATAGCGTTTTTTCAGTTCAGAAGAAATGGGCTTTGCTTCGGGTAGTTTTTGTTTAAAGGGATCTACTTGGCGCCCATTTTTCCAAAAGCGATAACAAACGTGCGGGCCAGAGGTGTTTCCTGTCATTCCTACCCAGCCAATGACATCTCCTTGTTTGACATATTGTCCCACTTTTACCTTGCGGCGTTTCATGTGGAGGTATTGGGTAGAATAAGTCCCGTTGTGTTTGATCTTTACATAATTCCCATTTCCTCTAGTATAGCTTGCTTTAGTAACGCGTCCATTAGCAGTCGCCATTATGGGAGTTCCTACAGCTGCAGCATAATCGGTTCCTTTATGGGGTTTTACACGGCCGTAATAAGCGATTCTTCTTTTGAGGTTATAGCGGGATGAAATACGGCTAAATTTTACTGGGGCTTTTAAAAAGGCACGGCGTAAATTTTTGGCTTTATCATCAAAATAATCGACAATTCCTTTGATGCTATCTGTCTCAAATTCGTAAGCGTAAAGGCCTTTTCCGCGATGTTCAAAATAAGCTGCTTTGATTTTTTCTATCCCTACAGAGATAGAGTCGTCGACAAACTTTTCGGTATAAATCACCTTAAAGCGATCTCCTTTATCAAGGCGGGTAAAATCGATGGTCCATGCATATACATCTGACATAAAATAGGTGAGCATATTGTTGTATCCACTATTTTGCATGGTTTCATAGAGGGAGCTTTCAATTACACCAGTCGCTTCAAGCTCCACCGTTCTAATGGGTTTGTCAACTTGTTTTCCATAGATGCTGTCGCGCAGTTGAATTACACTATAGCCTAAAGCATCTGGGTGGTAAATAAAAGCTTTTGGGGTATTGATACTACCTTTGTCAAAAAGCAAGGTATAGGGTTTTCCAATTTGTAGTTTGCGCACACTAACCTTTCCTTTAATAGCCTGTAGAATTTCATACACTTGAGGATAGTCGATGCCGTTGCGTTCAAGGATGGCGCCAAAGGTATCTCCCCTTTTAATTTTCAATTGCTTTGCTTCATATTGATTGAAATCATAGCCGTAACGAAAATCTGGTTCAATCACAATTTCTTCTTGTTCTTGCGGGACTTCAACGGGGACAGATTCTTCTCCACAAGCAAGGATTAGGCAAGCAATGAGCAAGGAAAAAAAGGCAGAAAAATTAATGTGCTTCATGGCTACAAATTTCGCAAACTTTTGAGGGATTCTTAAATCTTTTTTGGGCACTTATTAAAAAAGTTAACAACAGTTATTTGACCTCAATATTAAAGGGATGCTGTAAATTTTTAAAGCGATCTAAATCACAATCAATAGACCCAACCCTTAAGTCTGCACGCATTTTTATAGGGATTTTGTTTTTATCATCACTCACCCATAAAGTAACGCTTTCTTGTTCGCTAAAAACCCGACCACTTTGCACAAAAGGACGTAGCTTTAAACAACGCACTTTCCCAAAAGCGGTTTCGATGGTTTCTCGCCCTAAAAAACGCAGCTTAAAGAGGTAGTTTTCCTGGTCAAAAAACATATTAAGTCGTATGTCTTCCTCTTTTTTAAGGGTAGAGGTGTCATAAAAGTTCCGTAAATAATAAAACGCAGAGATAAGATCTTGTACATTTTCTTCTATTGGAAAACTGGCCTTTTTCTTCTTTTTCTTGTTATTGACATGGGCCATTTTCTGTTGGTGATCGAAACGAATTTCTATGTCTTTGGTATAGCCTCCTTCATCAATATCCCGAATAAACCAACGTGGAAGCCCATCTTTTTGCCCAAAATAAGATTCATAGTGATCTTCCACCTTAAAGAATAAACGCGCTAGTCCAGTAGTGCGACCATAGCCTTTTGCATGGAATACAGGGACTTGATCTAGCGTATCTGCTCTTATGCCTAGACTCACTCTACTGGCATTAAAAACACCATAGTGAATGCGAAACTCAAACCACTCTCCATCTTTAAAGGCATCTTGTGGCGAGATGGTAGGAAGCAATTCTTGTTTTTGTGCAAAACAAAAACTTGTACTCCAACTAATTAATAGGAAGAAGAATGCTTTTTTCATGCTTTATTTTCTTGCTTAGCAATTTAAAAAAATCTTCTAGAGCCTATGAATGCTTTAGGGATTAATTAACGGTTAAGTTTTCGAATGCAAATGTTGGTACAATTGTTTCCCCTTGTTTTCCCCTAAAACAAAGATCAAATCGTTCTCTGTTGCTTCTTTAATGCGTTTAAAAGATTTGAATTTTTTCAAAAGGGTCTCTTTTGTTTTTGGGCCCACACCTGGGATGGCGTCTAAGCCAGATTTAATGGCACCTTTTGATCGTTTGTTGCGGTGAAAAGTGATCCCAAAGCGGTGGGCTTCGTTGCGTAAAAATTGAATAACCTTTAAGCTCTCAGACTTTTTATCTAAATACAAGGGGATGGGATCTTCTGGGAAATAAATTTCCTCGAGGCGTTTTGCAATCCCTACAATGGCAATTTTTCCTCTTAAGCCTAAAATATCCAGACTTTTTAAAGCAGAAGAAAGTTGCCCTTTCCCTCCATCGATAATAATAAGTTGCGGTAAGGATTCTCCTTCTTCTACCAGGCGTTTATAACGGCGATAGACCACTTCTTCCATCGAGGCAAAATCGTCTGGGCCTTCTACGGTTTTAATGTTGTAATGGCGATAGTCTTTTTTATAGGGTTTCCCATTGCGAAAGACCACACAAGCCGCAACAGGATTAGAGCCTTGCAGGTTAGAGTTGTCAAAACATTCGATATGTCGCGGTTCTTCAGACAGGCGAAGATCTGACTTCATCTGGGTCATTAAGCGATTCGTATGCCGATCTGGATCGACAATTTGCATCTGCTTAAAGCGCTCCATACGGAAGTATTTTGCGTTGCGTTCTGACAAATCAACCAAATGTTTTTTATCGCCTAATTGAGGTACGGTCACTTTAATTTTATCCCCTAAATCAAGCGCGAAAGGAAGGTATACCTCTGGCGATTGGGAGTGAAAACGCTGGCGTATTTCTATGATGGCAAGGGACAATAATTCTTCTTTGGTTTCGGCTAATTTCTTTTTGATTTCAATGGTATGAGAACGAATGATTGACCCATATGATAATTGTAAAAAGTTGACATAGCCATAGGCCTCGTCTGTGATAATAGAGAAGACATCTACGTTAGAAATCTTAGGGTTTACAATGGTAGACTTTGCCTGGTAGTTTTGAAGAACATCTAGTTTTTCTTTGATTTTTTGGGCATCCTCAAATTCCATATTAGCCGCGTGGGCTTGCATTTGTTGCTTGAATTGTAGCAGCGAGTCTTTAAAGTTCCCTTTTATGATGGCGCGAATGGCCCTGATATTTTCGTCATACTGCACTGCATCGATTTTATCCTCACAAGGGGCTAGACAATTCCCCAGATGGTATTCTAGACAAACCTTGTATTTATGTGCTTCGATTTTCTCTGCAGAAAGATCATAGTTACAAGTGCGTAAAGGGTAGAGCCCTTTAATCAAATCTAAAAGGGTACGCACCGTTTTCATGCTGGTGTAAGGGCCAAAGTATTCTGAACCATCCTTGATGATTTTCCGCGTAGCGAAAATTCGAGGGAAACGCTCTTTTTTAATACAAATCCACGGATAGGTTTTGTCGTCTTTCAACAAAACATTGTAGCGCGGTTTGTGCTTTTTGATCAAGTTATTTTCTAGCAGCAAGGCATCCATTTCACTTTCAACCACGATATGTTCAATGGTCACGATATTTTTGACTAAGATTCTTGTTTTGTGATTGTCGTGATTCTTCGTGAAATAAGAATTGACCCTTTTCTTGAGATTTTTGGCTTTGCCTACATATATAATGGTCCCTTTGGTATCAAAATATTGATACACTCCTGGGCTAGCAGGTAGTGTTTTGAGTTGGACAGAAAGATCAGTATGTTCCATGTAGCAAAAGGATCTAAGCCAAAAATAATGCTTTTCTTTGTGCAGAAGGAGGCAAATAATGGACAAAAATTCTCTTAGGGCAGATTACAAAAAGCAACGAGAGGCGTTACCGCCAAAAGAGGTTGCGCATAAAAGCCTGCAAATTGCCAATCAGCTCTTGTCCCTACCCCTGTGGGAAAAGACTTATTTCCACCTTTTTTTAAGCAGCACTAGGCAAAAAGAAATAGACACAGAAAGTATTTTGACCCTTCTACAAGGCAAAGACAAAGAGGTGCTTGTCCCCAGAATGGAAGCGAACCACAGCTTGTCCCATATCCTATTAACAGATGCCACACCCATCAAGGTTAACGCTTTTGGGATCCCAGAACCGATAGGAGGAATTGCAGTTGCTCCTATGCAAGTAGAGGTCGTCTTTGTGCCTTTGTTGGCCTATGATTTAGCAGGAAACAGAATAGGGTATGGAAAAGGATATTACGATCGTTTTTTAGCACAGTGTGATGAAAAATGCCTTTTTATTGGCCTTTCTTTTTTTCCTCCAGAGGAGAGCATCCCAACAGAAAAAACCGATATTAAATTACATTATTGTGTTACACCAGAACAGGTGTATTCTTTTCGCTAACCGAAGATCTTTTTGTTGAAAAAGAATAAGATGGCTACGCCCGTACTAATCGCGGCATCGGCTACATTAAAGACGTATTCGAAGAAAGTATAGTCTTTACCTCCCACCATGGGCATCCATTCTGGCCAGGTCCATGAAGCAAGTGGAAACTGTAGCATATCGACCACATGACCATGAAAAAAAGTAGCATAACCCTCTGCAGGAAATAAAGTGGCAACTTGCCCATAAGAGTGTGAAAAGATCACCCCATAAAACAAAGAGTCAATCAAGTTTCCTACTGCACCTGCAAAAATGAAAGAAAGGGCTAATACCAATAACTGAGAACTTTCTTTTTTTAATAAAGAGTACAACCAAAACCCTAAATATCCAATCGCAACTAAACGAAACAAAGTGAGTAAAAGCTTCGCCACATCTTCACTTAAAAAAGGGAGAATATCATTGATTTTTGTTCCCCACGCCATCCCCTTATTCTCGATAAATAAGAGTTTAAAAAAGCCCCAATCTACAATCGCTTTTTGACCATAGATGGATAAAGGATAGTGGAGTTTGATATAAATCTTGGAAGCTTGATCGATTCCTAAAATCAACAATATGATTAAGAGCGCGGTTTGAAACGTTATTTTAGGAAGTGTAATTCTCATTGACTTTGAAAGTTCAAAAGTAGTTATTTTCTCTGGGAAATAAGGGAAATATTTCCTTCGACCGAAATGAGTTTAAGTTGGCTTTGATCTGCGGGACTAAAGGGGCCATTAATTGTCCCGTATTTTGATTGAGCGTGGGCTTTAAGGTGTTCACCAAAAAGAGTAACATCAGCTTTATTCGTTGTAATATCCCCGTGAATTTCTTGTCCTTTTAGTATGATTTCACCCTCGTATAATTGAAGGGATAAAGTGCTAAAATTCCCTTGAATATCTAGACGAGCATTTTGTGCTTCTAGTTGCAGGTTAAACCGTTCTGGCAAAAATAATTTCAAGGTAGAGGCCCAGACTTTGTGGGCACTAAGCTTATCGTGAAAAGCATTAAAGCTAGGTCCTTTTTGTTCTACAAGATGTAGAGTTGTGCCTTTTTGAAAAGACCGCAGTACAAGGTGGTTTTTATACTCTCCTTCTGTTTGATAGGCTAGTGCAATACTATTGTCGTGTGAGGTAGAAACCACAATTGTATTCGCAAAAGGAAGTTCAAGGCTAATCAAGTCAAAAGCTACCGCTTCCCACAAGAGTTTGTGTTGATTTTGCCCATAAAGGCTACAAACGAATAAACAGCCTATTAAGAGGCGGTACACGTTTATTTTTGCATGTTTTTTGCTTCAATACTCAAGGTCGCATGAGGCACTAAAATCAAGCGTTGCTTTTGGATCAATTTCCCAGTAACACGGCAAACGCCATAGGTTTTATTTTCAATGCGAATGAGCGCATTTTTAAGGTCTCTGATAAATTTTTCTTGACGAAGCGCCAGTTGTGTATTGGCTTCTTTTGACATGGTTTGAGAGCCTTCTTCAAATGCTTTAAAAGTAGGAGAAGTGTCTTCTGTTCCATTGTTTCCATTATTCATGTAGGAACTCTTCAACAAAGCGAGATCTTCATTTGCTTTCACAATTTTCTTTTCAATTAGACCTCTAAATTCTTCTAGATCTTTATCTGAATATCGATTTTTTACTACAGTACTCATGATTCAACTTTTTCTAGTTTGACAATAGTTTTAACTTGATCAAATTCAATAGAATCTCCTTTGATCAATTCCTTTTCAATCACAATTTTTGTCGTCAATGTCTCTTGTTGTATGTAGGCTTGATGCTTTTCAAATACTTTGACAAGGGCAACATCTTCACTCAAATATAGGATAATTTTATCAGTCACCTCAAAGCCAGCGTCTTTTCTTAAATTTTGAATGCGATTAATCATCTCTCTAGCGATTCCCTCATCGATCAAGTCATCATCTAATTGGATGTCAAGCGCAACCGTTAGACCATTGCCATTTGCTACTAACCACCCTTCGATGTCTTTTGATTGAATCAATACATCATTAGGTTCAATGGTAGCGGCTTCTCCGTTGATTTCAACCGCGAGTGTTTCTCCCGCTTCCAGACTTTTAACTTGCTCGTCGCTTAAACTATTGATAACCCCCACGGCGGCCTTCATATTTTTTCCAAAACGCGGCCCCAGGGCTTTAAAGTTTGGTTTAATTTCTTTGACTAAAATATCGCTGGCATCGTCTAATAATTCAATCGACTTTACATTGATTTCTGACTGTATTAAATCTGCTACCTGCCCAATCGCTTCTCTTTCTGCTGCATTGCGCACAGGGATCATGATTTTTTGCAAGGGCTGTCGCACCTTGATCTGCTCTTTTTTACGCAGCGAAAGGGCTAAGGATGCAATGGTTCTCGCTTTACCCATGCGATCTTCTAAGGCTGGGTTTCTCATTTCTGATACCGCCACAGGGAATTGTGCCAGGTGAACAGAGGCAAAGGCCTCTACTTGTGTTGCAGCGCATAGATCGCGGTACAATTGATCTGCATAAAAAGGCGCAACAGGTGCCATTAATTTACTGATGCTTAACAAGCACTCAAACAGGGTTTGATAGGCCGCGATTTTATCTTGCTGATATTCCCCTTTCCAAAATCTTCTTCTAGAAAGACGTACATACCAGTTGCTCATGATTTCTTGTACAAACTCAGATATAGCACGACTCGCTTTAGTAGGTTCATAGTCGTTATAGGCCGCATCGACTTCTTCAATCAAGCGATTGAGTTCTGACAAGATCCAGCGATCTAATTCAGAGCGTTGTTCGACAGGAATGACTGCTTCTTTAAAGCTAAAACCATCAATATTAGCATATAAACTAAAGAAAGAATAGGTGTTATGCAGGGTGCCGAAGAATTTTCTTGATACCTCTGCAATCCCATCGAGGTCAAACTTGAGGTTATCCCATGGGTTGGCGTTAGAAATCATGTACCAGCGCGTGGCATCTGCACCATATTTTTCTAGGGTTTCAAAAGGGTCTGCGGCATTCCCTAAACGCTTGGACATTTTTTGTCCATTCTTGTCTAAAACGAGACCGTTTGAAACGACATTTTTATAAGCAATTGAATCAAAAACTAAGGTCCCAATGGCGTGCAAGGTGTAAAACCAACCACGGGTTTGATCGACTCCTTCTGCGATATAATCTGCAGGGAAGGCTTTATTATCGTCAATCATTTCTTTGTTTTCAAAGGGATAATGCCACTGTGCATAAGGCATGGATCCAGAATCAAACCACACGTCAATAAGATCGCTTTCGCGGTGCATGGGCTGGCCAGTAGGACTACATAAAACAATAGGATCAACACTGTTTTTGTGCAGATCAATACCATCATAATTTTCATCGCTCATATTGCCTACTTCAAAGTCTTTGAAGGGGTTTTCTTGCATGTGTCCAGCAGCAATAGAGACTTCAATGGCAGTCATTAGTTCTTCTACCGAACCAATGATGGTGGTTTCTTTTCCGTCTTCTGATCGCCAAATAGGCAAAGGGATTCCCCAAAAACGAGAACGAGAAAGATTCCAGTCATTCGCGTTTGCTAACCAGTTCCCAAAACGCCCTTCTCCGGTAGATTTAGGTTTCCAGTTGATCTTGTTATTGTGGGCGACCATTTTATCTCTAACATCGGTCACTTTGATGAACCAAGAATCTAGAGGATAGTAAAGAATGGGTTTATCTGTTCTCCAGCAGTTAGGATAAGAGTGTACATATTTCTCTACTTTAAAAGCCCTGTTTTCTTCCTTTAAACGAATCGCGATTTCTACATCGACAGATCTTTCTGGAGCTTCCCCTTCTTTGTAATAGTCGTTTTTGACATATTTCCCGCCGATCTCGGGAAGGCTAGGGTGAAACTTTCCTTCGAGATCTACTAAGGGAACTTCGTTGTCGTTTTCATCTAATACCAATAATGGCGGTACTGGTGGAACGGCTTCTTTAGCCACCTGTGCATCATCTGCCCCAAAGGTAGGTGCGGTGTGCACAATTCCTGTTCCATCTTCTGTGGTGACAAAGTCTCCCGATATAACCCGAAAAGCATCTTCGGCATTATTTAAAGGTAAAGGAGCATCTTGCCATAATTGCTCATAGCGGATTCCTACTAGCTCACTTCCTTTAACTTCTTGATGGATGAAGTAAGGGATCTTTTTGGCTCCTGCCTCATAAGCATTTAAGGCATCATTAGTTTCAACGGCAGTGTATTTCCCGCTAAATTGTTTCCCTACTAAGGCTTTCGCCAAAAGGACTTTA